>NZ_JBSFZS010000059.1:0-51899 GCF_053600395.1 Streptomyces sp. NPDC005070
GAGCCGGGGCTCCGCCGACACGTGCCCTGCACCGAGCACGCTGAGCCCCCAGGGCTCTTTGATCTCTGTCATTCGAGGATCGAATCAGTAACGTCCCACCGCCGCAACAGGCTTGAAAACCCGTCGAGGCGCGAGTCACCGTGGGTTCAAATCCCACACCCACCGCAGGTGAAAGGCCCCTGGCCGGGCAAACGGTCAGGGGCCGTCATGCAGTGCGGTGTCCGTACGTGTCCATCGCTCCCCGGGACTCCCCGCCTGACCGGGCACGGATGGGGCGCGAGGTCTTCTGATCCGTAGCTCTAGCCGGATCGGTCAGTGGCGGGCATTCAGGTCACCCCAAGTCCTGAAAGGGCCACTGGCGGGCGGGGCCGGTTGCTGTGGTTGCTGTACTTGACTGCTGTACTGCAGGATCCCGGCGGAGGTGACCATGGAACGGCATCTGTTGATGCGACTGCTGGTCGGTGATGACGAGGCATCCATGGCGGCTCTGGCGGCCCTCCGCGCCGACGCTACGCACGTTGTATGGGATGGTGCGGTTCCCTCAGAGCGGCTCGCCCGGATCTATGCCCGAAGGCTTCATCACACGCGGCGAAGGGGTATCGAGACTCTGGGGCTGGAACGAGCGGTACAGCTCCTTGACCGATATGGCCAACCGGTCCACCTCGGACAGATCACGGCGGTCGATCGAGCATGGATCTTCATGCTCTTCCTCACCGAAGACGCTGGCACGCTGGTGGCTTGCACTGGAGTGCGTCGGCCGGGTGAACAATCACCGCTTTAGGAGCGAGGTGAGGCGGTCTGCGGCGTGACCTGCGGATTCCCAGCCTCGGATGGATTGGCGGCGCGTCCCCTGCACACCGCGATTCCCCCTGACGCCCCGCCCGCTCTGACACGAGAGTGGCACGGGCTCCCCGTGGTCCCCCGCTCGGTGGGGCACGCGAGGGGCACGGCCGTGGGATCAGCGGGGTCCAGAGAGAACCTTGATCGCAAAGGGGCGATAGTCATCGTCACTGTCCTCGGCGACGTATCCGAGCGCTTTCAACATAGACAGGATCGCTGACGCCATCCGTTCGTGAACGTGCCCCACAACCCGGATCACTGAATCGTTCGGCTCCCCACTCTGATGAGCCTCACGGCTTGCAAGACGGAGAGCAGGATGTACCGTCCAGTGGAGCCAGATCCCGCCCGCGGCATCGTCGAACGCGTCTACTTCGATTTCCAGCCCGCCATCCGCCGTCTCCCAATCCGGCGCCTCACGGTTGTACATGGCTAGCCCGAATCGGCCCAGATCCTCCCTCACAGCCTCGGCGAGGTCCCCAAGACGGTTGGCCTCGCTTGGGGTGAGAGGTCGCAGCCCCCATTCGTTCTCTTCGTTCACGGGGGCACCGTACAGCGGAGGTCGGCGTAGCGGCTTTGGGTTGGAGCTGCTTTGGCGCGAGTGATCATGGCCCCGAAGCCTCCGGCGCGTCGGGCAGTCTGTGGACCTGCCCGGTAAAGCACGACGTTGGGGCCATGATCTTCGAGGCTCGCGCCAAAGTGGCTGCCTAAAGCCGCGGAGCCGACCGCCCCAGCCACGATGCGTTCTGACCTCTTGCCGCCGGCGAACTCGTATCAGGGCGCGCGTCGGCGTAGCCCGCCGGAGCGGGCCGAAGGCAGGAGCGGCGCCCCGAGCGGAGCCGAGAGCGCGCCCGGCGGAGCGGAGCGCAGCCGGGGCTTGATGAAGGTAGAGAAGGTTCTATCCCGCTGAGATGAGGCACTTCCCGTCGTGGCTCCGCACCCGCGGCCCGTTGCCGTTCAAGGCATCCAAGACTCGGATCGCGAAGACCTCGGCCATGCGCTCCTGAGCCTCGTCGGGCGTGAGCCATGCAACGGCGGTGGACTCGCTGGACGTGCGCTCAGTGCCGGCCGATGGCTCGCAGCGGAAGACCAGGGCCACCGCTCCCAGCGTCATGTTCTTGTAGACACCGGTGAGTTCACCGACGGCGACCCTGATTCCGGTCTCCTCCAAGACCTCGCGCGCTACGCCTGTCTGCGGTTCCTCATCCAGTTCCAGGAATCCGCCGGGTGGCTCCCAGGCGCCCTTGTCCGCGCGACGGATGGCGAGGACCCTGCCGTCCCCGCGAACGGCGACCCCCGCGACAGACACCGAGTGCTTGGGGTTCTCCCCGCCACCGCTATGCCACCTGCTTGCCCGGCGCCTGGCCGTGCTCGAGGTAGACCGGAGCGCTCTCGACGCGGGCTTCAATCGCTGCCAGGATCCGCCGGGCCAGTCGCGGGATCATGCGATCTGCGATCTCACGCGGGGACGAACCTGATGGCCTTCAGCTCCTCTGCCTGAAGGCGGATCCCCTGCACGGTTTCCTGCGGGAGCTTGCCGCCGTCGAGCAGGTACAAACACCTTGCCGCCTTCGGCGCCGTTCGGTGCCCAGTCAACGGCCAGGAGGCGACCGGGCACCCGCGAACTGCCCAGCCCTTCGTGTACTTCGCGGCCGGCAGCCTGAAGCGGCGATTCACCGGTCTCGACGTACCCACCCAGGATGTCCCCGTAATTCTTGTACGTGGGCTCCACCATGAGAACGCGGCCTTCGACATCAAAGGAAAGCGCACCCGCAGCCATACGCGGATGCACCATCTTCGACTCGTTCTCGTTTGCCGCCATGCAGCCGAGCCTACCCAGTTAGAACCCCTAACGAAATGAGTGGCGGGGACCGTTAGGCTCAGCGGCCATGAGTCAGAGCGGTTCGCAAGCGGCGGCATTCTTCCGAGACGTCAGCCAGAGCAGAGTGGTCTGGTTTGTCCGGGATGACGACGGAATGCCGACCCATCTCTCCGCAGGCGGCACGCGAAGTCTTCCCTTCTGGTCGACCTCGGCCCGCGCCCAGAGGGCAGCGAAGATCTGGGGGCATGGACTACGAGTTGAATTCATGCCCTTGGACACCTGGCGCGATCGCGAACTGCCCGACTACGCCTACGATGGACTCAAGATCGGCATCAACTGGAGCGGGCCGCGCCTGGTCGGCTGGGACTTCACCCCCACGGAAGTTCTCAACCGTCTGGCGGCGGCCGACTAGGCCTTCTCGTTCGGATGACTCTCATGGGCGTGCGATACGTTGCCCGCCATGACTGATTTAGGACCCGCCGCCTGGCCACCTGCCCCGATACGGACCGAACGCCTCATGCTCCGCAAGTCCGAGGCCCACGACCGTGTGGCGTTCATCGAGCTGTTCGCCTCGCCAGAGGTGGGCACCTACATCGGTGGCTCTCGACCGCGTGATGAGCTCGAGCGCACGGCACCTGAGGTGCCCGGGCGGCGCCCTGGCTTTTTCGTGATCGATCTCGACGGAGTGATGATTGGCATGATCACGCTCGATCGGCGCGACGCAGCGCGTCCCGGTCACGTCCGTCCGGATGCCGGAGAGGCCGAACTGGGCTACATGTTCCTGCCGGAAGCGTGGGGACGCGGGTACGCCGCCGAGGCGTGTGCAGCAGCACTCGACTGGTTCACCGACGCCCTCCCCAGCGAGCCGGTGGTGCTCTGCACCCAGACCGCCAACGACCGCTCGATGCGCCTCGCGGCCAAGCTGGGGTTCACAGAGGTGGAGCGGTTCGAGGAGTACGGCGCTGAGCAGTGGTTCGGCGTGTGGTCCTCGGCCACGCCGTTCGCTTGAGCCAACCAACACCCCGTCAGAAATTCTCGGACCACGTGTGGCCGATCGGCCAGCCCAGCCATGGTCGGGCTCGGTCGCCTTCGGTGATTCCGGATCCATATGAGGACCGGTTCTCGTGCCAGGTAGTGGCTTCGTACCTGCTCAGGGGCCCAGGACTCAGCCTCAAGAATCATCGTCACCGCGTCGTCGATGCGCTTGTGTGCGTTGAGCGCGCGAGCCACCTCGATGTTGTGGCGTGTCCGCCGCTCCGCCGGCAAACCACTGGTGTCGATCCGCGGGCCCAGGTCGACAGCGACCTGCATGTCCCCCAGCTCCGCCGCGGTCGCAACGCGATGGATGTCGACGTTCGTCGGACCGAAAGCGGTCCACATGCGACTGGCGTCCCGCCCAAGTCTGCGAGTTGCCTGATCCGCTTCTGCCAGGAATTCGCGAACGGTCGAGCGGTCATCGGCTCGGGCCCCCGCCATCGATCCGGCGAGGACGAGCGTTCCGTAGATCGACAGGAAGTCAGGGGTGGCGTCGGCAAGTCCGGGCCGAAGGTAGTCGGCTGCATCGCCTACGAGCTGCACGGCGGAGTCGGGCCCGTTGTCAGGAGGCAGTGAGCTACGGACCGGAAGAGGGAGCCGGTCACAGCCGGGTTGCCAGACTGCTGGGCTGCGGCCAATCCGCGGTCCGCTGCGATCCACGCGAGATCCACCTCGCCCACCTTGCCGGGACTCTCCTCGCCCACTCGCACTCTTCCGAGGACGAGGACCTGGAGCCGGTTCGGCCGGCCGCCGCGGTTCCCGTTCCGGCGCCAGAGATCGAGCGGGACTCCACCCCTGATCCGCAGCCTGAACGGCACCGCTTCCTGCGGCTGAGGACCGCGAGAAGAAAAGCTCACACTCGCCGAAGTCTGCGTAGAGCTGAAGATCTCCCGGTCCACCTTCTACGACTGGCGGGCCAAGAGGCGTGCGCCGCGCTGCATCAAGCTCCCGAACGGCGACCTCAGGCATCCCGCCTTGACGCGTTCTTCGGCAGCACATCGAGGAGAAGCGGCCGAAGCCCGGGGATCTTCTGTTCCAGGGGGAGACGGGTGGCATTCTCGCCGGTTCCGTCATCCGGCGGGCCTGGCGCGGCGCGCGGAAGGCCGTCCTGCCCCGCACGTCTTCGACTCGCCCACGGGAAGGCTGGTCTACGACAACCGGCACACGCGTCTGAACAAGTGGCTCAACGACGGGATCCCGCCCGCCCAGGTGACGGACTGGGCCGGCAACAGTGTGCCGGTGCTCTTGGCGACCTACGCCCGATGCGTCGAGGGACAGCTCCCTGACTTGAAACGGCGCCTCGAAGCCGCGGGAGATCTTCCCGAGCCGCCCGACGCGGGCTGAGGCTCCTCGGCGAAAACTTCGACACGTATTCGACAGGCCACCCGCGAAAACCCGGTGCCGACCGGACAGCCCCGGACCCTTCCCTTGATCATCGGGGAAGTGTTCGGGGCTTAGCTGTATCGAGTGAAACCTGCTCCGACCAGCAAAAAGCCCTCCCGAACGGGAGGGCGGAGACTGGCGCCCCCGGCAGGACTCGAACCTGCGGCCAAGCGCTTAGAAGGCGCCTGCTCTATCCACTGAGCTACGGGGGCCGGGTGTGTCGGCCTGTGTCCTGGTGCCCGGGTGTGGGCGGATCCGTGACCTTGCCGGGGACAAGGATAGGGCTCCCGCCTCCCTGTCCCTCGCGCTTCGCCTCCGTGGCTCGATGTGGAGGTTGCGTGAAGCGGTCCTGATAATCGCAGGCGGGTACGAATCGTGCACCGCTTTTGGCGTCTCGCGCATCGGGTGTTGTGCACTCGTTATGCCTGCGCCCCAGTCATCCCTTCCGCCCCGTGTGTCCTGTCGGCGCGCAGACATACTCATATGCTTCAGAAAGACTCCAAAATTGGGCATTCTTCGCATGTGGTGACCTTGGACGTACGGCCTCAGCTGCTCGACGCACTTTCCGCCCTGCGCGACCGTGTCGCCGCCGCACGCTTTCCGCTGCCCCTGGCAGGGGCTCCACGCGCGCGTGCCAACCGCGACGAACTGCTCGCACAGCTCGACGACTACTTGGTGCCCCGGTTGAGAGAACCCGAAGCACCCCTTCTCGCCGTCATCGGAGGGTCCACCGGTGCCGGCAAGTCCACCCTCGTCAACTCCCTTGTGGGACGCCGGGTCAGCGAAGCGGGCGTACTGCGCCCGACGACCCGTACCCCGGTACTGGTATGCCATCCGGAGGACCATCACTGGTTCAGCGGCATGCGTGTGCTGCCCCAGCTCACGCGCGTGTGGATGCCCCATCGGGAATCCGGCGACGATCTTCCCTCCGCCACCGAACGCGGCGAGCGGGTACTGCGGATCGAGACCGCCGACACGCTCCCCCGCGGCCTCGCCCTCCTCGACGCGCCCGACGTCGACTCCCTGGTGGCCGACAACCGGGTGCTGGCCGCCGAACTGATCTGCGCTGCCGACATCTGGGTGATGGTCACGACGGCCGCGCGGTACGCGGACGCCGTGCCCTGGCATCTGCTGCGTACCGCCAAGGAGCAGAAGGCGACCCTGGTGACGGTCCTGGACCGGGTGCCGCACCAGGTGGTGTCCGAGGTCTCCCGGCAGTACGGCGCGCTGCTCTCCAAGGCCGGACTCGGTGAGGTGCCCCGCTTCACCGTGCCCGAGCTGCCCGAGTCGGCCTGGGGCGGCGGTCTGCTGCCCGCCACGGCCGTCGCCCCGCTGCGTACGTGGCTCACCCACCAGGTCCAGGACCCGGGAGCCCGTCACGGGGCCATGGCCCGAACGGCCCACGGTGTCCTCGACTCGCTGAAGGCGCGGATGCCGGAACTGGCCAGTGCCACCGCCGCGCAGTACGCCGCCGCGACACGGCTCACCGCGGCGGTCGACGGGGCGTACGACAGCGAGCACGCCCGCGCGAAGGGGCGCCTGCAGGCCGGGGCCGTGCTCTCCGGGGACGCCCTCAAGCGCTGGCGCGCCTACCCCCTCGACTGCACCGCCGAGGAACTGCTGGACGCGCTCGTGGAGAGCCTGTCCGCCTTGCTGCTGTGTTCCGTCACGGCCGCCGACGAACGCGTGGACGACGCCTGGCGCCGTGAACCGGCCTCGGGCGCTCAGGGGCTGACGGACCGTGATCCGGCGCTGGAGAGCGCGGAGCACCGGATCGGTCTGGCCGTACGGCGCTGGCGGCGCGTCCTGGAGGAGTACGCCGAGGACGAGGTGCGCGACCTCGACAAGAGTGTCGCGCCCGACTCCGCGGTGGTGGCCGCGCTGGTCGCCACCGCGCTCCTGGGCGGCCGCAGGGCGCGCAGCGCGGGCGAGGGACTGGCCGAGCGGATCGGGGCCCACGGCGCGCTGCGGCTGCGCGACAAGGGCGGCCGGCTGCTCACCGGCCTCGTCGACAGGGCCCTGCAGACCGAACGCGAGCGCCGGCTCGCTCCCCTCGAAGCGCTCGACGTCCATCCGGAACCCCAGGCCGAACTCATCGCCGCGCTGTCCGTACTGCAGAAGGAGAGGTGACCGCGGTGACTGCCGTCACTGACCACACGGATCAAGCCGACCGTCCCGGAGACGGACGCCCCGGGGGCGGAGGGTCCGGAGACGGAGGGCCAGGAGGCGGGCGCCCCGGAGGTGGTCGTCCAGAGGACGGCCTTCCCGCAGAGGACCAGCCCGGGGACGGCGTGGGCGAAAACGCCACCTCTCGCGAAAACGCCCCTTCCCAGGCGGGCGCCTCGGGCGCCTCGCGCGACGAGGACACCGACCGCACGGACCGCGGCGAACGCGACGGCCGCGGCGAACGCGACAGGTCGACCGGGGCCACCAGGAGCTCTCAGGACAGGCGCCAGGACGACAGTGCGGCCGGTGCGGCCCCTTCCGGGGCCCGGCCCCTGGAAGGCGCCGGAGAGGCCGTAGGGGAAGCCGGAGGGGGCGACCGGGCGGGCGGCGGCGGACGGGCGGCGCGGGGCGACGGTACGACCGGGCGGGGCGCCTCTCAGGACGCCTCCGGAGCGGCGTCCCACGCGCGTGGTGAGGGCGACGACCCGACACGCGCGGAGGACGGCCCCGTCTGGGACGACGGCCTCATCGCGCGGCGCGTGACGGAGGCGGCCGCGGCCCGTTACCAGGCGCCGTCGCTGGATGCCAAGGCCGCCGTCCCGGCGGTGCCCGCCCCCCTCGCGTACGACGGGCCGTTGCACTCCCGTCTGGACGCGCTCCGCGAACTGGTGGGCCTGTCCCGCGCCCGTCTCGACAGCGGAACTCTCGCCGAGGCGGGCCGGGTCCTGGACGAGGCCGCGGCCCGCCGCAGGCTCTCCGGGGAGCACACCGTCGTCGCCATCGCCGGCGCCACAGGCAGCGGCAAGTCCCAGCTCTTCAACGCGCTCGCGGGCGTGGCGATCTCGGAGACCGGCGTCCGCAGGCCGACCACCTCGGCACCCATCGCCTGCACCTGGAGCGACGGCGCGGCCACCCTCATCGACCGGCTCGGCATCCCGGGGCGGCTGCGCAGACGTCCGTTGCAGAGCGCGGAGGCGGAGGCACAGCTCCGCGGCCTGGTCCTGGTCGACCTGCCCGACCACGACTCGGCGGCCGTCCAGCACCGCGCGCAGGTGGACCGGGTCCTCCGGCTGGTGGACGCCGTCATCTGGGTGGTGGATCCGGAGAAGTACGCGGACGCCGTCCTCCATGAGCGCTATCTGCGGCCGCTCGCCGGGCACGCGGAGGTCACCTTCGTGGTCCTCAACCAGGTGGACCGTCTCCCCGGCGAGGCCGCCGACCAGGTGCTCGACGATCTGCGGCGGCTGCTGGACGAGGACGGCGTCGCGCTCGGCGAGTACGGGGAACCGGGCGCGACCGTCCTGTCGCTGTCCGCGCTCACCGGCACCGGGGTCCCCGAACTGCGCGAGTGTCTGGGCCAGTTCGTGGCGGAGCGGGGGGCCGCCGCACGGCGGATCACGGCCGATCTCGACGCGGCCGCGGCGCGGCTGCGCCCCATCTACGCGACGGGACGGCGGGTCGGGCTCAGCGAGGAGGCGCGGGACGAGTTCGCGGACCGGCTCGCGGACGCGGTCGGCGCCGTGGCGACCGGCGAGGCCGCCGAGCGGTCCTGGCGCCGCAACGCGAACCGCGCCTGCGGCACGCCCTGGCTGCGGTTGTGGCGCTGGTATCTGGAGCGGCGCGAACCCCCGACCGGGCGGCTGCCCGTGCGCGCTCCCGCGGACGAGGAGGCCACCGCCCGCCAGCGGGTCGAACAGGCGGTACGGACGGTCGCCGAACGGGCCGCGTACGGGCTGCCCTCGCCCTGGGCGCAGGCGGTGCGCGAGGCCGCCGTACGGGGCGCGCAGGGGCTGCCCGAGTCGCTGGACGACATGGCGGCGCGTGCGACGGCACCGGCCGGACGGCCGCCGCGGCCGGGCTGGTGGCCCGTCGCGGTACTGGCACAGGCCGCCATGACGATCGTCCAGGTCATCGGGGGGCTCTGGCTGGTGGGCCAGATCATCGGGGTCATGTCCCCGAACCTCGGGGTCCCGGTGCTGCTGATGGTGTCGGGCATCGTCGGCGGCCCGGCCGTGGAGTGGGCCAGCAGAATGGCGGCCCGCGGGCCGGCCCGGCGCTACGGCCTGGAAGCGGAGAGACGATTGCGCGAGGCGTCCGCCGCGTGCGGCAGAGCCCGGGTACTGGATCCGGTGGCGGCGGAGCTGCTGCGGTACCGCGAGGTGCGGGAGCAGTACGGGCGGGTCCTCGGAACCGTGGCGGCGGGGACGGCGACGGTGGGTGCCCAAGTCCGGTGACCTCGTCGCGTGCCCAAGTCCGGTGACTTGGTCGGGTGACCCCGTCCGGTGACTTGGTCCGGTGACCCGGTCGGGTGACGCGGTTTTCCACAACCGTCCGTCGGCCCACAGCGCCCAGCGGGCCCGGCCCGGCGGAGGCAGTCTGATTTCGCGGCGATCGCAGCGCATGCGGTCGCCGCGGCAGACGCATCCGTACGGGAGGGATTGACGATGAACGAGACGATGGTGTGCGCGGTGGGCAACGTGGCGACACGGCCCGTGTACCGGGACCTGGCGAACGGCGCGTCGGCGCGGTTCCGGCTGGCGGTGACCTCGCGGTACTGGGACCGCGAGAAGAACGGGTGGACGGACGGGCACACCAACTTCTTCACGGTGTGGGCCAATCGCGCGCTCGCGACGAACGTGGGGGCCTCGGTCTCGGTGGGCGATCCGGTCATCGTGCAGGGCAGGCTGAAGGTGCGCACCGAGACGCGCGACGGGCAGAGCTGGACGTCGGCGGACATCGACGCGGTGGCGATCGGCCACGACCTCTCGCGCGGTACGTCGGCCTTCCGGCGTCCGTCCAAGGAGGGTGAGCCGGCTGCGGCACAGCGCCCCGAGCCCAGTTGGGAATCGGTCCCCGACACCCCGCAGGAGGGAGCTTCCCAACCGCGTCCGGAACCAGCCGGGGTGACGTGATGTCAGCGGAGAGATCGATCTGACCGAACTGCGGCTTATCGACAAATACATGGCGAACAGCCGTTATGGATTTGTCGATAAGTGCAGTTCACGGAAGTGATCGCGATAACGATTCCGAGTCGGATCGGTTGCCGGACGACATGACCAACAGGAGCGATGCGGCGCTTCTTTAGGATGCCGAACATAGCTCTCGGGGCTTCTGATTCTGCTGGCGGGACCGTCCCCCATGTCAAAGGGTCCTGCGCGAAGGGGAATTCTGTGTCTTCTGCGTTCTCTGTGTTGTCAGCACGCAGGCGAGGGGCAGCTCGTCTCGCCGCGGCGGCCTTGCTGTGGGGGCTCACCGCCGCGGGGACGGTCGCCGCGACCGGCACGGCCCAGGCCGAGGAGATACCGCAGAGCCAGGCCGGAGCGAGCGCCACGCTAGGGGACCTGAAGACGTACGGTTCCGCGGTCATTCACGAGAACGGCGAGGACTCCTGGGTCTCGGCCGGACTGTTCGAGATGACCGTCGAGAACGGCGGCATGCTGCAGACCTATTGCATCGACCTCCACAACCCGACCCAGCGGGACGCCCGGTATCAGGAGACCTCCTGGAACGGCACATCGCTGAGCGGCAACAAGGACGCGGGCAAGATCCGCTGGATCCTCGAGAACTCCTACCCGCAGGTGAACGACCTGGCGGCGCTGGCCGGGAAGGCCGGTGTCACCGGTCTCACGGAGCAGGACGCGGCGGCCGGCACCCAGGTGGCGATCTGGCGGTACTCGGACGGCGCCGATGTGGACGCCGCGGACCCGAAAGCGGAGAAGCTCGCGGACTACCTGGAGAAGAGCGCGCGGGACCTGCCGGAGCCCGAGGCCTCGCTGACGCTCACCCCGGCCGCGGTGTCCGGCCACCCCGGTGAGCGGCTCGGCCCGGTCACGGTGCACACCAACGCGGGCAGCGTGACGGTGACCCCGCCCACGGGCATCGCCGCCGCCGGAGTGAAGGTCGTCGACAAGGACGGCAGGGCGGTCACCTCCGCGGCGGACGGCAGCCGGCTCTTCTTCGACGTGCCCGAGGACGGCGCGGACGGTTCCACCTCGCTCACCGTGCAGGCCTCGACGACCGTGCCGGTCGGCCGTGCCTTCACCTCGGAGACCCGCAGCCAGACGCAGATCCTCGCCGGCTCCAGCGAGTCCACCGTCTCCGCGACGGCGAGCGCGAACTGGGCGGCCAGGGGTGCGATACCCGCCCTGTCCGCCAAGACGAACTGCGCCAAGGGCGGTGTGGACATCACGGTGGCGAACAAGGGCGACGCGCCCTTCACGTTCGAGCTGATGGGCGACGAGCACACGGTCGCGGCCGGGATATCCGAGACCCTCACCATCCCGCTGCAGGAGGACCAGGCCTACGACTTCACGATCGGCGGCACGGACAGCGGCGGGAAGCGGTTCAAGGGCGTGCTGGACTGCAAGACCCAGGGCGCTACGAGTGACATCTCGACCCAGACGCTCAGCGAGCCGAGCCCGGCGTCGGTGGGAGGCTCCAGCGGGGGCACCGACCTCGCCGAGACCGGCGGCTCCGGACTGACTCCGATCATCGCGGGCGCGGCCATCGGCCTCGTCGTGATCGGGGGCGCCGTGATGGTGCTCCTCGGCAGGAAGCAGACACCGCCCAAGGTCTGAGCAGACACCACTGCAGGTCTGAACAGACACCAGTGCAGAGCTGAGCCGACACCACCGCAGGCCTGAGCAGGCACCGTCGCGGGTCTGACGGGCCGGCAGCCTGATCCGGCCTCGGCGTCTCGCGGGGTCGAGCCGCGGGATGCCGAGGCCGACCACAGGGACGAGCCGCATAGCGCCGGGGGCGACCCGCGCGGTCGGCCGCCTCGCCGACGGGAGTTGACGGGGCGGCGACAGCGGCGGGCTAGGAGCGGGTGTTCCGGACCCGTACGACGGCGAACGCGGCCGCGAGCAGACCGAGAACTCCGACGATCAGGCCCGCGGTGCCCAGGGCGCGTGCGGTGGAGTCACTGCTCTTGGCGCTCGCGGTCGATTCCTCGGCGCCCGAGGATGAGGACGAGGAGGACGAGGAGGACGACGACGAGTCGGAGCCGGAGGCCCCGGTCCCGGCCGAGGCGGGCTCCTCTCCCGCGCCCTCGGCGGTGAGGGCGAGCACCGGAGCCGGGCTCTCCGCCTCCTCCTCGCCCTTCTTCGACTGCTCGATCCAGCGGACCACCTTGCCGTCCGAGTAGGTCTGGAGGGTCTTGAAGGTCAACTGGTCGACGTCGTCCGGGAGCTGGCCGAAGGCGACCTGGAAGTCCTGGAACTCGCCGTGGCGGATCCGGCCGCCGGTCCAGGTGATCTCGGAGACAGCGTCCGTGATCGTGCCGTCGTCCGTCTTGACGGGCTTCTTCAGCTTCACGGTCGTCGCCTTCGCGGTCCAGCCCGCCTGCGGGGTGACCAGGACACCCACGACCGGGTGATCGGTGGGCAGGAAGATCTGCACCTTGGTGGTGCTGGCGGTGTCCTCCTCGTTGGGGACGCGGAAGCTCAGGAGGCCGTCCGTGGCTCCCTTGGCATAGCTCTCGGGGTGGACCGTGACATGCGCGAAGGCCGCGCCCGCGGCGGTCAGGACGCCAGCGGTGGTGAGGGCGACGAGGGTGCCGGTGCGGCGCAGGGTGGTGCTGATCGGGGACATCCGGGGAACTCCGTACTGATGGGGATACGTGGTCAGGGCGTGAGGGCGAGCCCTGGCGGCGGTCCCCGGCGCGAGACGGCGTGACGCAGCAGCGTCCGCCCGAGCGGCCAAGGTTCGGCGGGTGTCCGGCCCGCGGCACTCTCGTACGGCCGTACCGGGGGCGGACCCGTCCTCGACCTCCACCACGCGGCGAGCCCCGGCACGAACGTCACGGCGCGGCGGAGCAGGGACCACAGGGCGGCCTCGCCGCGCCGCAGCCACCAGGTCGCCAGCAGAGCGGCGGCGACGTGCGCGGTCGTGGCGTGGGGGGTCAGGGCGTGGGCGGCCGGGTGCGCCATGTGCATCCCGTGCATGTTCATCGTCATGCGCGGACGGGCGGTCTCGAAGCCGAGGTGGAGTCCGGCCTGCGCGACGAGCATGGCGCCGCCTATCCCGGACAGGGACCGTTCGCGGCCGCCGAGCGCGCAGCCGACGGCGAAGACGGCGAGGAGTCCCGCGCCTTCCGCGTAGAGCGGCGGCGCCTGGCCGGTGGCGAGCGCGTGCCCCCCGGCGGCCAGCAGCACGCAGAGCACGGCGAACACCGCGGCGCGCAGACTCCGTACCGCCGGCGACGCATTCATAGTGCCCAGATACTGCCATGGGGAGGGAGTGACCGTCGCGGCTTCCCCACGCGGTCCTCGGGTCGTGGTCCGCCGGGCTCTCCAGCACACCGCTCGGGTAGGGTCCGGCTGAGCCTGAAGGGACCCGAAATGCGTCTTCGCTGTGCCGTGCTGGACGACTATCAGAGTGTCGCGACCCGGATCGCCGACTGGGCGCCCGTCGCGGACACCGTGGAAGTCACCGGCTTCGACCGGCACTTCGATGACGAGGACGCGCTGGCCGCCGCACTGGCCGACTTCGACATCGTCGTCACGCTGCGCGAACGCGTGCCCTTCCCGGCGTCCTTGCTGGCGCGGCTGCCGCGGCTGAAGCTGCTGATCGCCTCGGGGATGCGCAACACGGTGATCGACTACGCCGCCGCCGAGACGCACGGGGTGACCGTGTGCGGCACGCCGAGTTCCTCGACGCCCCCGGTCGAGCTGACCTGGGCCCTACTGCTCGGCCTCGCGCGGGGAATCGTCACGGAGAGCAACTCCCTGCGGGAGGGTGGTCCCTGGCAGAGCACCGTCGGCGCCGATCTGTACGGACGGCGGCTCGGTCTGCTCGGGCTGGGCAAGATCGGCGGCCGGGTGGCCCAGGTGGGGCTGGCCTTCGGCATGCGGGTCGGCGCGTGGAGCCAGAACCTCACCGCGGAGCGGGCCGAGGAGGTGGGAGTGGAGCTCGCGCCCTCCAAGGAGGAACTGCTGGCGGACAGCGACTTCGTCTCCGTGCACCTCGCGCTCGGCGACCGCACCCGGGGGCTCGTCGGCGCCGCCGAGCTGGCCCTCCTCAAGCCCACCGCCTACCTCGTCAACACCTCGCGCTCGGCGATCGTCGACCAGGACGCCCTGCTGGCCGCGCTGCGCGCGGGGCGTATCGCCGGAGCGGGCGTCGACGTGTTCGACACCGAGCCGCTGCCCGCCGGCCATCCGATGCGCTCGGCGCCCCGCCTGCTGGCCACCCCGCACCTCGGCTATGTGTCGCGTTCCAACTACGAGACGTACTACGGGGCGGCCGTCGAGAACATCCAGGCGTTCCTGGCGGGCACACCGCTGCGCCGGCTCGGCTGACCGCGCCCGCCCGCTCCCCCGTCCGGTCCCTCGCCTGATCCCCCGTCCGGTCCCCGCTCCGTCGCCCGGCCGCCCGAGCTGGACGAACAGCCTTCCCTCACTCCCCTGTTCGAACAGTGATCCCTTGGCGGAACGCCCGTGACCAGGTGTGGACAGACGCGTTGAAGGGGAAGTGCGGTCGCGTCCGAGCCATCGCACTCGTCGAGATCTAAGGAGAACGTGATGTCTCGCATCGCGAAGGCCGCCGCAGTCGTCGTGGGCACGGGTGCCGTGGCCCTCAGCGGCGCCGGCATGGCCATGGCTGACGCCGGCGCCCAGGGCGGGGCCGTCGGCTCGCCCGGTGTCCTGTCGGGCAACGTCATCCAGGCCCCGATCAACGTGCCGGTCAACGTGTGCGGCAACACGATCAACATCGTCGGCCTGCTGAACCCCGCGTTCGGCAACACCTGCGTGAACGACGGTGGTCACCTCAAGGAGCACCACGGCAAGAAGAAGCACCACGAGGTGAAGAAGCACCACCAGGTCCGCGGCTACGGCAACTGAGCCAGTAGTCAGCACGTGCGCGAGGCCCCCGGCGGGACGTCACCGCCGGGGGCCTTGCCCTTCCCGGGACGCGTGGCCACGCGTCCCGGCAGATGTCTCTATGTGTACCAGTAGATGCCGGTACGCACTCCGGAAACCGCCGCTACGCGTACCGGTAGATGTGAGTGTGATCCTCCATCGAGGCCGGGGTCACGCCCCACGGGGGCATCTTCTCGTGGCGGGCGACGATGCGCCGGTACTGGGAGTCGCGGGCCCCCGGGGGACGCTCGGGCAGATAGCGGGCGCCTCCGTGCTTCTTCTGCCAGCGGGACCACTGGAGGTCGACGAAGGCGTGGTGCAGCCAGAAGACCGGGTCGTTGACGGAGGCGGCGCCCAGCATGTGGCCGCCGACCCAGCGGTGGACACGGTTGTGGTTCTCCCACGTGGCGTTCCCCGTCCCGTGCCCCCACCCCTCAAGCCGGTTCCGGAAGCCGCGCCTGGTCGTCGAGTCGTAGGGCGCCGTGTCGTAGACGGGGTCGGCGAGGGCCGCGTCCAGCGCGGCCCGTGTGGGAAGTTGGATCGGCTTGCGCGGGCGGGCGAACTCACGCATGAGGAACGCGCCGTCGGTCACGCCCTCCTTGACCGTCCACTTGCCCTGCGCGTAGGCGAAGGGTCCGGTCATGACCTGCCGGTCCGAACGACGGCCGTCGCCGCCGAGCAGGTCCCCGGTCCACGGCGCGGAGGCCGGCGTGCGGTCCCGCGTCCAGTCCCAGTACGGCACGCTCACGCCGGAGTCCACGCGCTGCAGCGCCTGCTCCAGGTCCAGAAGGAAGCATCGGTGCCAGGGCAGGAACGAGGGCGCCATGTGGGCCGCGCGCAGTCCGCCGTCGCCGTCGGCGACGTAGTAGTCGATGTGCCGGCGGACGAACTCGTCGTACTCTCCCCGGCGTTTGACCTCCAGCATCGCCGCGACGAAACGGCGGCGCTCCGAGCTCGTGAGGGTGCTGACGTTCTTACGCGTGTACACCATGGTGGTGGCCGCTCCCCTCCGTACCGCCGTTGCGTGTGCCGATCGCCCGCCCGCCGGCGCCGCCCGCCCCGCCCTTCATGCTCCTGAGCTGCTCGGCCGGGCCCAGTTGCTCCACGGCCGCGCGTACCGCCGCCAGCGGTGTCGGGTACGACTCGTAGTGGTCCACCATGCTCAGATAGCTGCCGTCCGCGCGGCGCATCAGATGCAGCGGACGGCCGTCCACCGTGACCTGCCACTCGTCGCCGGCGAACGCGGCCCGGCCGTCGGAGCCGCCGCGTGTACCGAGGATGTGCCGGCCGCGGTACATCTCGTCGAAGGAGCGGTCCCGGGTGCGGCGGCGCGGCGGCCGTGAAGCCGCGACGACGGGAGCCAGCGCCACCCCGACGGCCGACACGAGCAGTCCCCGCATCGCGCCACGCCGGGTGAGCGCCAGTCCGCCCACCACACGCTCCGTCCCGCGGCCTCGCGCCGGGGCGTCCGGCACCCGGCCGCCCCGCCCGCGCCTCCGTACTCTGTCGGGCATCCACCTGGCGAACATGCTTCTCTCCTCGACGAACTCATGCTGTAGCGGTCGGTTTCGGGAAGCCCGGCGGCGGGCCGAGGGCCTGGCAGACGCCCCGGAGGCCGGAAGCGGGCCCGAGCCGGGACTCACGGGACCGCGCCGCCGGACGGAACGGGCTAGGAACCGGAGCCCATCTCCAGGTTCGCCTCCGGCACCGTCCTCAGCAGCGGGGCGAGCACGGCGGCCTGAGGCGGCCTCAGTCCGGGAAGGCCGAGGTGGTCGGGGTTCGGCATGCCGATGGGGGTGTCCAGATTCGCTCCGGGGGTCAGCGCCCGCAGGCCGGCCGCGGGAGCGGAGAGTCCGAGGTGGTCGGATCCGTCGCCGAGGATGTGCGGCAGCGGCGTACGGACCTGCGCTCCGGGCATCCCGCCGCTGAGCGGCACCTGCGGCACGGCCCGATCGGGGATCATCCGTCCCTCGACGTACCGCGGTCCCTCCAGCCGGCCCGGCAGCGGCAACGGCAGTTCACCCGAGACGCTGGGCGCCTTCAGACCGAGGGACTGCTCGACTCCGTTCAACGGCACCGGGATCGGGACCGTGCCGGCCGCGACGGCGGGCGCGGCGGAGGCGGCACCCACCGCCGCGGCCACACCGGTCATGACGGCTGCGAGCGTGCCTCGTGTGGTCGGCTTCATCTCAGGTGCGGTCCCTTTCAAGGTTCGGCGGATCGGCGTCCGTACCACGTAACGATTCCGGGCCGTCATCAGCTCAAGATTCCCCCGACGGATTCATTAGTCGTCCGATAGGGAGATTCAGCTCGTCCAGAAATCCCACCAGCGGGTGAGGATCAGCATTCCGATGACGCCGATGTGCAGCGCCGGGAGAACCCAGGTGAACTCCGCGAGGAATACTTTCAGCCATTCCGGGGCGGGCAGGAATTCGTTCCGCACATTGAAGGACGTGACGTACCAGAACATGATGATCGTGGCGACCCAGGCCAGACAGCACCACAGGCACAGCGCGTTGATCCGGTAGAAGGACTGGAACTGGAGCCAGCTCACGAATCCGACGCCGAACAACGTGCCCGCGTTGAAAGTCAGCCAGTACCACCGCGGGAATCGCGCACCGGTCAGCAGACCGACCCCGACACAGATCACCACGCTGTACGTGACCAGGCCCAGCATCGGGTTGGGGAACCCGAAGGCCGACGCCTGCTCGCTCTTCATGACGCTGCCGCAGGACACCACCGGGTTCAGGCTGCACCCCGGGACGAAGTCCGGGTTCTCCAGCAGCTTGAACTTGTCGATCGTGATGACCCACGCTGCGAGGAGACCGGCCGCCCCCGTGATCATCAGCAGCACCGCGAAAGCAAGGCCGCTGCCGGCGGTGCGCCCGCCCGTGCCGTCGCCTCCGCCGCCCGTCCCCCGCCCCGCGGCGGCCGTCATCAGCCGCGCAGCCTGCGCGCGGGCAGCAGCACGTGGGACGCGCTGAGCAGGGTCCCCTCGTCGCCCGCGAAGGCCGTCAGATCCTCGGGCGCCACGGGGTGGCCGGGCCGGGCCACGGGCCAGGCGCGGGTGGCGAACAGGAAGTAGGCGTAGCCGCGTTCGCCGACCGCCGCGAGCCACTCCGGCGGCGCGACGCACTGGGCGTTGAGGTGCGGCATGCTGACGACGGCCTGGCCGGCCTCGACGAGCAGGGTGAGGGGCAGGCTCGGCTGCCGGGATCCGTCGATGAGCGTGTCGCCCACGGGCAGTCCGTTGTCGATCAGAAGCTGCCGGATGGCCGCCGCGGATCCCTCGGGGCCCCCGTCGCCGTCTCCCAGCGAGTAGGCGAGGAGATAAGGCATGTCGCCGTCGGGGGCTTCTCCGCTGAATGCCATGACGGCGAGCGTGCCGAGAGCGGCAGCCCGAAGTGGGCTCATTTCGCTTGAGGTTGAGGTCACCGCGGAACCTTATCGATGCGCCCGTTCGGGTTCTGCCCGGAAATCACCCGCCCGGGGGACGTCCGGAGGCGTGACCACACGAACGAGGTACGCGGCTCGAACAGCTCGAAGGACCGATTCCGCGCGGGAGATCGGCCCTTCTCGCACATCGACCGTGCGGTGTCAGTGGTTGAGGCAGACGTTGCCGAAAGTCGGGTTCAACAGAGCGACAGCGTTGACGGTGTTGCCGCAGACATTGACCGGAATATGTACGGGAACCTGCACGACGTTGCCCGACAGGACGCCCGGGGAATTGACCGCGGCACCCTCGGCGCCGGAGTCCGCGACGGCGCTGCCCGCGGCGGCACCCGCGGCCATTCCGGCGGTGGCGAAAATAAGAGCGGCCTTCTTGGCGGTGTTCATTGTGAGCCCTTTCATCGGAGATTTTCTCCAGAGCCTAGGGAAATGCCCGCGGGCATTGCGGAGGACACGCGCGCACGGGACGCGGACAACGGAATACGACTAACCCTGAAGGGGACGCCCGCCGAGGAGCTGCGCGGGGGCGGCGGCCGTGTTGAGCTTCTTCGTCGCGCCGTTCACGCCGCTCAGCACGGAGTCCTTGCTCTCGGTGTCGAGCGCGTTCGACTGGTGCTGCAGGGGGAGGACGTCCTGCGCGCTGAGCGAACGCTGGCTGGTGACGGTCTCCAGGGCGCCGTTGAGGCTGGAGGGCGTGACGCCGGAGGCTCCGGCGGCGAACGCGGGCGCGGCGGCACCGGCGACGACGAGGGACCCGGCGACTACGGCGGCGGCCTTGAGAGACTTCATCGTGTTCCTTTCTTCGGCGACGGATGCCGCCGGCGGGAATTCCCCTTTGCGCTGCCTAACGAGCCCCGAACGCGACGGAAACTCCGCGCGCGGAAAAATCCCGTACCGCCGCTGTGGGCCGCGACGCGGACCGGCCGCCCTCCGTTTCCGGAGGGCGGCCGGCCAGGAAGGTCCGCGATGACGTCAGCCGTTGACGCAGGCGTTCCCGAACGTGGGGTTCAGGAGAGCGATGACGTTGACGGTGTTGCCGCAGACGTTGACCGGAACGTGAACGGGAACCTGCAGGACGTTGCCCGACAGGACGCCCGGGGAGTGGGCGGCCGCGCCGTGCGCGCCGCTGTCGGCGGCGGCGATGCCGGCGGTGCCGGCCACGGCGGCGGCGGCGACGGAGGTAAGGGCCAGGCCCTTCGCGATACGCGACATGGAGAAGTGCTCCTTGGAAATCGAAACGACATCCGGGCGGGATGCCCGGCTCTGGATTCAACGCGCGGCGCTCACAGGGGTTGTGCCTCCAAAGGGGTGATGTCCCGGGCGGCCGGGCTTCACCAAATACGACACACATCGTCGCTTTCACCGACAAATGGGGATACCGGCTAAAGTCGGGCTCTCCGAGGACGTCCGGAAGCGGGCGTCGAGGGGCGCCGGCAGCTCGCGGGGAGCCGAAGCGCACGTGTCTGATTCTCGGATTTCCGTCCGTCCGCTGGTCCAGAACCTTTTCCCCGAAAGGGCACCGCCGGTCATGCGAACTTCCCCGGGCCTGCCGCTGCGCCGTGCGATCGCGGGCCGCTCCACCCCCGCCGCCTTCCGGGCACCCTGTGGCCCCGCGTCCGCGGCGCCCCCTGCCGACAGACCGCTCTCCGGCAGGCAGCTCACCGGCGGTGCGCTCACCGGCCGAGCGCGGCCCGCCAACTCCGCCACGAGGTGCCGCAGTTCCGCGAAGCCCGTCCCGTCCTACGACTCGGACGCACTCGGACTCGGCAAGGAGATCTTCGGCAGGGGTGACCAGTTGGCCTTCCGGATCGTTTCGCAGCGGGACGCGGCCTGGGTCGGAGCACTGCTCGCCGCCGTCGACGCGAAGCAGTGACGCGCGCCCCGGCGCGCCGCCCGTGAGCAAGGAACCGCGCATGCATCTGCCAACAGACCCTCCGCCGCGGGTCCTTCATGTCACGCAGCCGGTCGACGGCGGAGTCGCCCGCGTGGTCGCCGACCTCGTCGGCGCCCAGCTCGCCGCCGGGACGCGAGTGACCGTCGCCTGCCCCGACGGCAACGCCTTCGCCCGTGAGGTGCGGGCGCTCGGCGCGGACGTGCGCCCCTGGCACGCGACGCGGGCGCCGGGGCCGCAGCTCGCCCAGGAGGTACGCCGGCTCGGCCGGGTGCTGGCGCGGGTGCGGCCCGACGTGGTGCACGCGCACAGCGCGAAGGCGGGACTGGCGGCCCGGCTCGCGCTGCGCGGCCGGTTGCCGACGGTGTTCCAGCCGCACGCCTGGTCGTTCGAGGCCGTCGACGGTGCCGCCGCGGCCCTCGCGCTGCGCTGGGAGCGGTGGGGTGCCCGCTGGGCGTCCCGGGTGGTGTGCGTCAGCGAGGCGGAGCGCGCGACCGGCGTACGAGCGGGAGTGCGCGCCCCCTGGAGGGTGATCCCCAACGGCGTCGACCCCGAGCGTTTCCACCCCGCCGCCGGCACCGTACGGGCCGGAATGCCGCTGCTCGCCGGGGTCGATCCGGCGGCTCCGCTGGTGGTGTGCGTGGGAAGGCTGTGCCGGCAGAAGGGGCAGGACATCCTGCTCGACGCCTGGCCCGCGGTGCTGCGGCGGGTGCCCACGGCGCGTCTCGTGCTCGTCGGGGACGGGCCGGACGCGGCACGGCTGCGCGCCGGGGCACCGCGTGACGTGCTGTTCGCCGGCGCCGCCGCCGACGCGGTGCCCTGGTACCAGGCCGCCGACCTGGTCGTGCTGCCGTCCCGCTGGGAAGGCATGGCGCTGGCCCCGCTGGAGGCCATGGCCTGCGGGCGCCCGGTCGTCGTGACGGACGTGGACGGCGCCCGCGAGAGCCTGCCGCCGGGACACGACACCCGCTGTCTGGTGGCCTCGCCGGAACCGGCGCCGCTGGCCGAGGCGATCGCCGCGCTGCTGGCCGATGCCCCGCTGCGCGCGTCGCTCGGAAAGCAGGGGCGCCACCACGTACTGACCACGCACGACGTGCGCCTCACGGCCGACGCGGTCGCGGGGGTCTACCGCGAACTACTGACCGGGCGACAGCCGCAGCACGCCGGGGGCGTCATGTGCGCGGACCACACCGAGTGCAGGGAGTCCATCCACTCGTGACTGCGGAAAGCACCGTTCCCTCCCCCGGCGGACAGCCCCGGGAGTACGGATTCTCATCCCTCTCGGTCCTGCCGTCGCGCAAGACCGGCGGCGGTCTCCGGTTCCCGGCCGGACAGCGGCGCACCGTCCGTCGCGCCTCCTGGGGGCCGCTGGCCGCCGTGGACGCCGTCGCGGCGCTGACGGCCGGACAGACCCTCGCGGAGATCCAGCAGCACCCGCCGGCCGTCGTCGCTCTGCTGCTCGGCGCGGTGTTACTGAACGCGCGGGGCTCCCTGTACCGGCCGGCGCCGCTGCCCGCCCTGCTCGACGAACTGCCCTCCGTCTGCGCGCGGATCGTGGTCACCTGGTGCGCCCTGGCCGCCGTCCTCGCCGCGTTCGTCCCGGACGAGGCGCTGTCGGTCCGGACGCTGGTGCTGGGGTGCGCCGCGCAGGCGGTGATCAGCCTGGCCGGCCGTGGCACGGTGCACTGGCGGCGCCGCCGCGCGCTCGCGCGGCACCCCGCCGCCGCCCTGGTGATCGGTCCCGCCGGGACCGCCCAGCGGGTGGCCGCGGCCTTCCTGCGCCACCCGAACTGCGGGGTGCGGCCGGTCGGTGTCGTCGCCGACCGGCCGACGGGCCTCGACGTCCTGCCGGTGCTCACCGCCGGCGAGGAGGTGCAGCGGGCGCTCATCCAGAACAGCGTGCGCGCGGTGCTGGTGGTGGAGCCGCCGAGCCGGCGCGGGCCGATGCTGCGGGCGCTGGCCCTCGCGGGCTGCGCGCTGTGGGAGGTCGACCCGGACTCACCGTCGTACGACCGCGCGGGTGGGCACACGCTCGCCGGCTTCGCCTGCCGCCCCCTGTCGGTCGGCGGACGGCGCGCCGGTTTCGGGAAGCGGTTCCTCGATGTCGCCGTCTCCGGCGCGCTGCTGCTGCTGGTCAGTCCGCTGCTGCTGATGTTCGCGGCCGTCCTGCGGCTGATCGACGGGCCCGGTGTGGTGTTCCGGCAGGAGCGCATCGGCAAGGACGGACGGCCGTTCACGCTGCTGAAGTTCCGCACCCACCGCCCGGTCGACGCGCACGAGGCCGCGACCCGCTGGAGCGTGGCGGGCGAGCAGGAGATGAGCCGCTTCTGCCAGTTCCTGCGGCGCACCTCGCTGGATGAGCTGCTCCAGCTCCTGAACGTCCTCCGGGGCGACATGAGCCTGGTCGGCCCGCGCCCCGAACGGCCCTACTTCGTGACCAAGTTCAGCCAGACCTACCCCGGTTACGCGGCCCGTCACCGAATGCAGACCGGCATCACCGGACTCGCCCAGGTGCACGGGCTGCGCGGCGACACCTCGATCGAGGACCGGTGCCGCTTCGACAACGCGTACATCGACAACTGGTCGATGTGGCAGGACATCTGCATCCTGCTGCGCACGGCCGCGGCGCTGGTGCGCCCGACGGGGAGCTGAGCCGGTGAGCCAGGCCCTGCCCTTCACTCCCCTGGGCACCGTGACCGCGGCCCTGCGGCGGGCGCTGCCGGTGCTGCCCGTCGTCGCGGTGATCGCGTTGCTCGGGCTGCCGATCGCGCCGAGCGGCGAGGGCGGCGCGAACATCGCGGACGCCATGTCCGGTCTCGTGGTGCTCTGCTGCGCGGGGCGTCTCGTACGGACCCGGCGGCGCCCCCTGTCCGCGACCGCGGCCCTGGTCCTCGGGCTCCCCGTGGTCGGCATCTCGGTCGCGGCGGCCGGGGCGGTGGACCCGGGGGCGGGGATCACCGGCCTCACCCGGTATCTGCAGATCTTCGTGCTGGTGCCGGCCGCGGTCCTGCTGCTCGTACGCGACCGGCGCGACCTCAGGCTGCTGGCCTGGTCGTTCGTCGCGCTGGCGCTGTGGCAGGGGGCGGTCGGGGTACGGCAGTACGTCACCGGGACCGGCGCCTCGTACCAGGGCGAGGACGTCCGGGCGGTCGGCACGTTCGGGCCGACCGACGTGATGGGCATGGCGACGGTGGTCGCGTTCGGGCTGGTGTGCGCGGTGGCACTGGCCCTGGGATCGGACGAGGCACGGCGTCGCGCGGTCGCCGCGGTGTGCGCGCTGGCCCTGCTGCCGCCGCTGGCCCTCTCGTTCAGCCGGGGCGCGTGGATCGCCACGGCCGTGGCCTGCGGCGCGCAGCTCGTGCTGGCGGGGCTGCGGCGCGCGGTGCGGACGGTCGCGGTGCTGGCCGCGGCCGGAGTGATCCTGGTGGGCGGGCTGGGCTTCGGCAGCGCGATGCTCCAGGAGCGGGTCACCAGCATCACGCGGGTCACCGACGCGCCGGACCAGTCGGTGACCGACCGGTACACGATGTGGGCGGCGGCCACCGACATGTGGCGCGAGCACCCGCTGACGGGCGTCGGGCTGAAGGGCTTCCCCGAGTACCGGGACGGTCATGCCTCGCTCGCGCTGTCCTCGGGCAGCGACATCGCGGGCGCGGGGGCCGCCTTCCACAAGCAGGCGCTGCTCTCGCCGCACAACATGTATCTCCTCGTGCTCAGCGAGCAGGGTCTCGTCGGACTGCTCGCCCTGGCGGGCGGCTGGCTCGTGCTGCTGGTGAGTGCGCTGCGCGGGCTCGTGCGCGTGCGCCGCGCGGCACGGGACGGCACGGAATCCGGCCTCGCCGCGGGCCGGACCCCGCCCGGCACGGACTGCGCGCTCGTCGCGTGCGGGCTGCTCGTCTGGCAGTTGGTCGACTTCGTGTACGCGGACATCGGCGGCCCCTCCACGGTCCTGACGGCCGTCGTCTTCGGCGTCATCGGCTGGTGGGCGCTGATGGATCCGTCGGCGACGCCGGGCACCGAGGCGTCCGCGCGGACCGCCGCCGTACGGGAAGAGGCCGCGGCGCGATGACGGTGACACCGCCCAGGGCGGGCGAAGACCCGCACACGAACCCGGACTTCGGGACGGGTGCGGGTGGTGGCACGGGTGCGAGTGCAGGCACGGGCACGGGCACGGGTACAGGTGCAGGCACGGGCACGGGCACAGGCACGAGTGCGGGTGCGCGGGAGCGTGCCCGTGCCGGGCCGCGTGGTGGGCGGGTGCCCGGGGCCCGGGAGGGTGGAGGCCGGCCCGAGGCAGCGTCCAACCGGTTTCTCGCCAGGGCGGCTCTCGTCACCATCGCGCTCTCGATCGCCGGAGCCCTGCTGGGCCTCGGCCGGGACCAGGCGCTCGCGCATCTGTTCGGGGCCGGGTCGGACACGGACGCGTTCCTCGTCGCCTGGACGGTGCCGGAGTTCGCGGCGACCCTACTGATCGAGGACGGGCTGGCCTTCGTACTGATCCCGGCGTTCAGCGTCGCCGTGACCCGGCGTGCCCAGGGAGCCGCCGGTGATCCCGTACGCGCGCTGGTCGCCGCCACCCTGCCCCGGCTGGCGTTCGCCTTCGCGGCCGTCGGGGCCCTGCTGATCGCGGGGGCGCCGTACCTGGTCGAGGCGCTCGCGCCCGGCCTGCCCGATCCCCGGCTCGCGGTGGACTGCACCCGGCTGACCGCGACCTGTGTGTTCTCGTTCGGGCTCGCCGGGTACTGCAGCGCGGCCCTGCGGGCGCACCGCCGCTTCGTCGCACCGGCGGCGATCTACATGGCGTACAACACCGGGATCATCGCGGCGATGTTCGTCCTCGGCGCGCGCTACGGCGTACGGTCGGCGGCGCTCGGTGTCGCGGTCGGCGGCGGACTGATGGTGGTGGCGCAGGCACCGTCGCTGTGGCGGCAGCTCCGGCGCGGGGAGTCGGCGCCCGGGACCCTGGACGGTGAGCCGGCCCGCCCGATGGACCTGACCCTCGTCGGCACGGTGCTGCTCTTCGCGCTGTGCCGGCAGTCCCAGGTCCTCATCGAACGCTTCCTGGCCTCCTCGCTGCCCGCCGGGGCCATCTCGCATCTGAACTACGCCCAGAAAGTGGCCCAGATGCCGATGGTGCTCTCGCTGATGCTCTGCACGGTCACCTTCCCGGTGGTCGCGCAGGCCATCGCCGAGGGCGACACCGAGCGGGCCCGCGACCGGGTGGAGCGCGATCTGACACTCGTCGCCTGCACGGTGCTCCTCGGCACGGCGGCGGTCGTGGCGTGCGCCCCGCAGATCATCCAATTGCTCTTCCAGCGCGGCGCGTTCACCGCCCAGGACACGGCGGCCACCGCGGCGGTCATACGGGTGTACGCCCTCGGACTGCTCGGTCACACCCTGGTCGGCGCGCTCGTGCGCTCGTACTTCTGCTCGGGGCGGCCGACCTGGTACCCGCTGTTCGCGATGACCGCGGGGATCGTCGCGACCTGCTGGACCGGGGTCCTGGCCGTCGGCCCCTGGGGGGTCTGCGGAATCGCCGCGGCCAACGCGGCCGGCATCACCCTCACCGCCGGGCTCCTGCTGTACGGCATGGGTCCGCGCAGTGTGCCGATCCGTACCCGGGCGGTGTTGTCCGAGATCGGCAAACCGTTGCGGGCCGCCCTGACCGCTGCGGTGACCGGTGGTCTGTGCGCGAGCGGCGTGGATTCCCCGCTGCTCGGACTCGTCGTCGGCGGCACGGTCGTGACCGTCGTCTTCGCCCTGCTGGCCTGGGCCTTCCGGGTCGAGGGGTTCGCCTCCGCACTCCGTTCCGTCACACGAAGGGTTTCCTGTGCCCGTTTCCGCTGACAGCAGCAGACGTACCGGTACGAAGAACGCCCTCGACGCGCCGCCCTGGGTGGCGATGTACCACTCCGTCGGGGACTGCTCCGACGACCCGTACCACGTCACGGTCTCCCCCGGCCGCCTCGACCAGCAGTTCCGCTGGCTGAGCCGGCACGGGCTGCGCGGGGTGTGCGTCGCGGACCTGCTCGCGGCCCGTGCCCGCGGCCAGGGCCGGGATCTGGTGGCCCTGACCTTCGACGACGGGTACGCCGACTTCGTCGGGACCGCTCTGCCCCTCCTGCGGCGCCACGGATTCGGCGCCACCCTCTTCGTGCTGCCCGGCCGGCTCGACGGCGACAACGCCTGGGATCCGCTGGGCCCCCGCAAGCCGCTGCTGGGCAAGCAGGGCATCCGGCTCGCCGCCGCCTCCGAGGGCATGGAGGTCGGCTCGCACGGACTCACCCATGTCGACCTGACGAAGGCGGACGACGCCGTGCTGCGCGCCGAGGTCGCCGAGAGCAGAGCGGTGCTCTCGGAGTTGATCGGTGCTCACGTCGACGGCTTCTGCTATCCGTACGGGACCGTCGACCGCCGGGTCGTCGACGCCGTCCGCGACGCCGGCTACGGCTACGGCTGCGCGATCGACCCCGGCCCGCTGACCGGCCCGTACGCCCTCCCGCGTGTGCACATCGGCGAGAACGACACCTCCGTACGCCTGTTCCTCAAGCACCGGCTGCACCGGCTGCGCCGCCGCCCGGTGGAGGCGGGCCGGTGAGGGCGCTGCACATCATCACCGGTCTCGGGATCGGTGGCGCCGAGCAGCAACTGCGACTGCTGCTGCGGCACCTGCCCGTCGCCTGCGACGTCGTGACGCTCACCAACCCGGGCCCCGTCGCCGCCGGGCTCGCCGCCGACGGTGTGCGCGTGATCCATCTCGGCATGTCCGGCAATCGCGACCTCGCCGCCCTCCCCCGCCTGGTCAAGGTGATCCGCGCGGGCCGCTACGACCTCGTCCACACCCACCTCTACCGGGCCTGCGTGTACGGCAGGCTCGCCGCCCGGCTGGCCGGGGTGCGAGCGGTGGTGGCCACCGAGCACTCGCTCGGCGACTCGCAGATGGAGGGCCGCCCGCTCGGACCCGGCGTACGCGCCCTGTATCTGGCCGGCGAGCGGCTCGGCCGGTCGACCGTCGCCGTCTCGCCCACGGTCGCCGAACGCCTGCGCCGCTGGGGTGTGCCCGCACCGCGCATCGAGATCGTGCCGAACGGCGTCGACATCGCCCGCTTCCGCTTCGACCCGGACCTGCGCGAACGCACCCGCCGCCGGCTCGGGCTCCCGGAGGACGCGTTCGTCGTCGGCGGGGTCGGCCGGCTCGCGCCCGGCAAACGGTTCGACGTCCTGATCCGCGCGCTGGCCGAACTGCCCGGCGACTGCCGGCTGCTGCTGGTCGGCGGCGGCACGGAGGAGGTCGCGCTGCGACGCGCGGCGCACGACGCCGGGGTCGCGGACCGGGTCCTGCTCGCCGGGGAGCGCCCCGCCGGCGGTTCTCCCGGCGCCGATCTGCCGTCCCTGATAGCGGCCATGGACGTCCTCGCCTCGCCCTGCCCCGAGGAGGCGTTCGGGCTGGCCGTCGTGGAGGCGCTGGCGGCCGGACTTCCGGTGCTGTACGTCTCCTGCCCGGCCGTCGAGGACCTGCCACCCGGAACGGCCCGCGGCGCCACCCGGGTCGGCGGCGGCGCGGAGTCCTTCGCCCGGGCGCTGACCGGCGTCCGGGCCCGGGGCCCCGCCCCCCGCTCGGCCCCGGAGGCGGCCCACCACTACTGCATCACCCGCAGCGCCGCACAGCTCATGGACGTGTACGCGGCCGCTGTCGCGCGCACCTGACTGGAGTGAGTTCCACATGTCCGAAAACCTCACCAGGGGCCATAGCCCCTGGGGTTCGGCCCCTTCCAGGGCGAGGACCATTCCGGCGTGGTCGCTGCTCGCGGCCACGGCCGTGCTCGGCGGCGCGCTCGGCGGCGCGTACGGCGTGGTTAAGCCCCCGTCCTACACGGCCACGAGCTATGTCATCGCCGTCCCGACGGACAAGGGCGATCCCTCGGCCGCGCTCGGCTTCGCCCAGGCCTACGGCCGTGTCGCCACGCAGCTCGCGGTGCTCGGGGACGCGCAGGTGTGGGCCGGTGTGCCGGTGCGGACGCTGGAGGCGAGTGTGCGGACGGCGACCTCACCGGACGCCCCGATGATCGCCGTCTCCGCCACCTCCACACACGCCGACCAGGCCGCCGACATGGCCAACGCGGTCACCCGCTCGCTGACCCGGCACGCCAACGCGAGCCAGAAGAGCACCCACGTCCAGCTTCTGTCGTTCTCCCGCGCGGTGAAGCCGGCCTCGGCGTCGTCGCCGTCCCCGACGGTGACGGGCCTGGTCGGTGCGAGCGCGGGCGGACTGCTCGGCGGTCTCCTGCTGCTGGTCCGGCCCCGGCGGTCCGCCGACCCGGCCCGCCCGGCCTCGGTACCGAGCCCTGCCACCGCCGCCGATGTGCACGGCCAGCGGTGAGCGCGACGACGTTCCAGGCCGGTGTCCTCGACACCGCGCGGGCCGAACTCATCACCGAAGACCGGGAGTTCGCCGACATGGCGGCGGCCTGGGGACGCCTGTACCACCGGTGCGGCGCCGCCACCGCCTTCCAGAGCCACGCCTGGCTGCACTCCTGGTGGCTGTCCTACGGGACACCGGGGCGACTGCGGCTGGTGGTCGTGCGCGAGGGCGGTGAACTGCTCGCGGTCGCGCCACTGATGCGGGCCCGCCGCCGGCTGCCGGCGCTCGTGCCGCTCGGCGGCCCGATCTCCGACTACGCGGACGTCCTCCTCGACGACGAACACGCCGACCGTGCGGCGGCCCTGCTCGCCGAGGGACTGTCGGCCGCGGCCCGCACCGCGCTGATCGACTTCCGCGAGGTCCGCCCCGGCGGCGCCGTGGAGCGGGTCTACGAGCACTGGAGCGGGCCGCGCCGCCAGGTCGGGGACTCCCTGTGTCTGGAGCTTCCGGCCGTCTCGATGGACGAGCTGATCGGCCGTCTCCCCTCCTCCAAGGCCCAGCGCGTCCGGGCCAAGCTGCGCAAACTCACCGCGCTCGGGGTCGAACGGCGGGTGGTGGGCCACGACGAGGTGGCCGCGGCCCTCGGCCGGCTGCTCGAACTGCACCGGCTGCAGTGGGCGGACCGGAAGGTGACGTCCGAGCACCTCCAGGAACGGTTCTCCGAGCATCTGGTCCGCTCGGTGGGCCCGATGGTGCGGTCCGGGGACGCGGTGGTCACCGAGTTCCGGCTCGACGGCGCCGTGATGGCCGTGGACCTCACCCTGCTGTCCCGGCGCCTCGCGGGCGGCTATCTGTACGGCGCCCATCCGGGGTTGCGCGAACGCAAGGCGGACGTGGCGGTGATACTGCTCGACGCCTGCTCCCGGCACACCGAGGGCGGTGACCGCGGGACGCTGAGCCTGCTGCGCGGCGACGAACCGTACAAGCACCACTGGCGCCCGGACCCGGTCCTCAACCAGCGACTGCTCCTGGCCCGCCGACGTACGGCGCCGCTGATCTCGGCGGTCGTCGGTGACGTCGCCGCGCGCCGGCGGGGCAAGGAGTTGCTGCGGAGCTGGCGGGAACGCGGTGGCGGCGGGTCCTGACCGGCCCGCCGCCACCGGGGTCACCAGCCGCTCGACCACCAGTCGCCCGACCACCACTCGTCCGACGGCAAGTCGAGGTGCACGCACGGCTTGCCGCCGATCCAGTACTCCACCCAGTCACCGAGATCCAGCGACGCGCAGGTGGTCCGGTCCGGTGTCACGTCCGGGACGGGCTCGCGTGCCGGGGGCGGCGTGGGCGTCGGGGTCGGGGTGGACACCGGCTCGGACACCGGGGTCTTGGCGGGGGTCGGGACCGGCTCGGGCGTCGGCGTCTCGACCGGGGTCGGCTTCGGCTTCGACGTCTCGACCGGAGTCGGGACCGGCTTCGGCGTCTTGACCGGGGTCGGCTTCGGCTTCGGCTTGGACGTCGGAGTCGGGGTCGGAGTCGGAGTCGGACTGGAGACCGGCTCGGGTGTCGAGGCCGGCTCCGGGGTCGCGACCGGTTCCGACGCCGGGGCCGGCTCGGGCGTCGGTGTCGAGGCCGGCTCGGGCCGGGAGGTGGCCTCGGGCGTCGGGGTCGAAACCGGTTCGGACGTCGGCGCCGGGGGCTGAGTCGGTTCGGAGGCCGCGGGTGTCGGCGTCGACGCCGGTTGGGAGGTCGGCGTCGGTGCCGGAGCGGTCGGCGGCGAGTCGGTGACGTGGGACAGCGCGGCCCGGTAGGCCTGGGCCGCCTGCGGGTTGTCCTGGCACTGCCACACGCCGTGCGGGCAGTAGTCGGTGAGCGTGTTGTACACCGGCTTGTGCTCGTCGATCCAGGCGAGCATGTCGTTCATGTACGTCGCGTTGTCGCCGTTCCGGTAAAGGCCCCACTCCGGATACGAAATGGACTTGCCGTGCGCCTTGGCGAAATCCACCTGCTCCTGAAGCCCGTACGGCTCCTTCACCTGTTCCTCGAACGAAAGTCCCGACGGCTGGTCGTAGGCGTCCATGCCGAGGATGTCGACCGTGTCGTCACCGGGATAGCACTCGGTCCAGGGAACGGCGTCCCGCCCGCGGTTCGGCGCGAAATCGAACCGGAATCTCTGCCCCGGCACCGACCGCATGGCGGTGACGATCCTGTTCCAGTACGTCTTCCATGCCTCCGGGTCGGGCCCGCAGCGATGGGTGTACGTGATGCCGTTCATCTCCCAGCCGAGCACGATGACGGTGTCGGGCACCTTCAGCTCGACGAGCCGCTCGGCAAGCGCGCGGAAATGGTGGTCGAAGGCCCCCGTCGTGGCCTCGCCCAGCAGCAGGCGGACCTGGTCGTCGGAAAGGCCCTCCTCGTTGTGCTCCATCATCGGGACGTTCAGGACGAGCATCCGGTCGTCCTGGCGGCGCCGCCAGTCCGCCCAGGCGTCCAGGAATCCGGGCGCGCCCTCGATGTTGCTCCAGCGGTCGCCGGGCAGATACGTGTGTCCGACCCGCAGTTCGGTACCGCCCAGCCACCGGCTGAGCTGCGCGATACGGGCGACGCCTTCGGGCCCGTAGTCGAGGTAGGCGCCGAACGCCGGCAGCCCGGCGACGCCCGGCCGGGCCGGGTTCGCCCCGTCCGCGCGGGGCTTCTCGGGTACGGCGGGGGTCGAGGCCGGCGGCCCGGTGGGCGTCGACGCGGGCCTCACGGCCGGGTTCGCGCCGGCGGCCGGAACGACGCCGCCGGCCGAGGAGTTCACCGGCGGATTCGCCGTCGTGGGTGTCGGAGCCGGCGGGTCGCCCACCCGCACCGCCCCGGCACCCACGGCGTACACCGGACCGGACGCGAGGGCGACCGACGTGACGATGCCGGCCGCGATGAACGCCAGCTTTCCGCTCCGGGGCCGCTGCTCTGGGGCCATGCCTGCTCCTCTCCCTCTTGTTCCTCGGATTTTCCTTTCCGATGACTGACACTCAGTCATACGCATGTTCATTCAGCCAACCGGTGTTCCGGTCTCGCGTTCTGACGATCACTCTCAGGGGTGACCGGCCCGGTCACCGCGCCCCTTGATTCCGGTCGGTCCCGAGGGAAGTCCCGTCGGCGGGCACCGCTTTCTCAGCAGGACGCATCCGCCGTATCCGCCCGGCTGGTCCCTCGCGGACTCAGCCGCGGTGTTGCGCCAAGTGGCCGCCCGGGTTTCCGGCCCGCCGGACTGGTCCCGTCGGATGACGTGCGCGCCCTCGCGGCGAGCGGGCCGCGCGGCAACGGGGGCCACCACTGGTGGCCAAGGGGAGCCGGCCCTGGCTGATCCCGGTCATCACGCCACGGGATTCAGGGCCCGGCGCGGGCTGCTCGGTCTCCTGGACGACGAGCTGCGCGCGGGTCCGGCGGCCCTGCCGGGACGGTTCCCCCGTGGCCGGCCGGGACGTCGATCCGTCCGTGCCGGGGCTCTTCGTGCCGGGTCACTTCGTGGCGGGCCTCATCACCGCCACGGCCACCGTCTTCGGCCCGGCCACGCGCTTCGTGCACGGAGCCGGGTTCACGGCGGGCACGCTGGAGCGCGGATCGGCTCCGGGTGCGGCTCCGGGTGCCGGGCGCCGGAGCGCGTACGGCACCCGGAGCGGGGCGTCACGGGCGGGACATCGCCCGGCTGCGCCGGTACAGCAGGGCGCCGCCGACCAGCAGCGCGGCGCTGATCGCGCCGTTGGCGAGCATTCCCTCACTGCCGGTCTCCGCCAGCGCGGGCGGGGTGTACTGACGGTGCACCGTGGGCGGGACGGGGGGCTGCTCGTGGACCTTCACGGGCGGGGTGTGGTGCTTCGGCGGCTGCGGAACCGTCCGCGGGGGCGTCGTCGGGTGGCTGTGCGGCGCGTGCTCGTAGGCGCACGTGTTGCCGAACACGGGGTTCAGCAGGCCGATCACGTCCAGGGTGTTGCCGCAGAACTCGATCGGGACATCCAACGGAACCGCGGCCTGGTCGCCCGACAGGACACCGGGCGAGCCGTGCGTCTCGCCGTACGACGAGGCACCGCTCCAACCGCCGTGGTGGGCGCCCGAGTCACGGTGGCCGGGGCTCATGTGACCGAAGTGCCCCTGCCGGACGTCTCCGTACCCCGAATCGCCGAAGCCGGAGTGCCCCTGCCGGAAGTCGCCGTGCCCCGAATCGCCGGAGCCACCGAGCACACCGCCGAAGCCGCCCAGATCACCGAGCTGACCGAGCTCACCGCCAAGGCCGCTCTGTCCACCGCGCTCACCGCCGAACCCGCCGGCCGGCTGACCGGCGTGACCGCCGTTGCCGATGTGCTCGGCACCGCGACCGGCGGGGTGGCCACCGTGGCCGCGCGCGTGGTCGGTGCCACCGTGAACGGCACCGCGTCCCGTGCCGTGCGCGGAGCCGGCGTCGTGCTGGGCGGGGTGGTGCGGCGCCGCGTGCCGGCCCTGCGCAACCGGGCCATTGGCACAGGAGTTGCCGAACGCCGGGTTGAGGGCGGCGACGACGTCGACCGTGTTGCCGCAGATGTTCAGCGGCACGTTCACCGGAACCTGGACGTTGTTTCCCGACACCACGCCGGGTGAGTCCGAAGCGGTCGCGGTCGTGCTGGAGTCCGCGAAGGCCGGACTGGCGTACAGGGACATGATGCCTGTCGCAGCCGCGGCCAGGACCACTCCCCTACTCAGGTTCTGTCGCACTCTTGTTTGTCTTCCTGCTGGGAGAAGTGAGGAAGCCGGCCCTGGGTCCGCGAGGCGGTCCAAGGCCGGCCGTGGCACAGCCGGAGGCGGCTGAAGTGCCGAAACGTCAGTGGTTGGCGCAGACGTTGTCGATCGCCGGGTTCAGCAGCGCGATCAGGTTGACCGAGTTGCCGCACACGTTGACGGGGATGTGGATCGGGACCTGGATCACGTTGCCCGAGAGGACACCGGGAGAATGGGCGGCGACGCCCTCGGCGCCCGAGTCCGCGAAGGCCGGGGCAGCCATGCCCAGGGCCATGATCGCGCCGACGACGACGGAAGTGCTCTTCCTGACCTTCACGTGGCTTCCCTTCTCTGCGGTCATGCCCCTTTGTCGGCCGAAACCGAGCGAGCGCACTTGGGCGGCTCGCATCATGACCTGCAGGCTGTGAACGAGGGACGGGCCGCCGAAGAAACTGCGAAACGTACGCCCAGGGGGAATTCACTCGAATCGCCCCACCCGGAATGGGGCACGGAAGCTTCACAACAGGAGAAACGCTCCTTCCGAAGAAGAAGCGTTTCACCCGGAGCGGGAATGTCAACACGCCAGAAATGGAATTCATATATACGACGCGGCCCTGCGTCGGGGCCCGGAACCGCTCGCCCGGACACGGCGCGCGGCCCGGGCCCCGGACGGGTGTCAGCTCCCGAGCGCGCCGTTGCCCGACAGGACCGGGATGTTGTCCAGGATGTGCGAGAGCGGCTCGTCGCCCTTGGCCTGGGTGGAGTTCTCGGTGCACTGCTGGTTCTGCGGGGCCGACAGGACCGGGACGTCCTGGAGACCGACGTGCGCGGCGCCGAGCACGTTCTGGGCGTTGAGCTTGGCCGGCAGGCCGACACAGGGCTTGTTCAGGGACCCCTGGACGAGCGAGAGCTGGGGGCTCTGGTCGCCCTTGGTCAGGGCGTTACCGTACGTCTGCTCGGCACCGTTCCCGTTCACCGTGGTGACGCCGCCGTCGTTGCCGATGGCCGGCGCCTGCGGGGCGGACGCCGCCGAGACACCGACGACGGAAGCCGCGACCGCTGCCACGGCCATTGCCTTCCTGAACATTTCTCCGGGTTCCTTTTCTGCTGCTGAAGCGTATTCCTGCCGCCACCTCAACCGAACCCGGCGGGATGGGTTGCACGTCGCCACCCGAACGGTTCGCGGAACCCTCCAAAATTCACCCGACCCATGGCCTGAGGGTTTACTCGCCACGCCGTTCACCTGATCCATTGGGGTGAATCGGAGCAACCATGCCGACCGGGGTCAGTTGTCCAGGTCGCTCCGGTGGACGGGGTCCATCCAGAAGGGATCAGCACGCGATCAAGAAGGTTATGGCTGCCGCGGCACTCGCCGCTTCCGTCGTCGGAGCCAGTGCCGCCGCCGCGCCCTAACAAGCCCTGCGTCGGCCTGCCGGCCAAGCTCAACGTCCAGAACCTCGCCGGCCTGGCGCAGATCGGCGCCCAGGACGTCCCGATCCTGTCGGCCCCTCAGAACCAGCAGTGCACCGAGAACTCCACCCAGGCCAAGGGCGACGAGCCGCTCTCGCACATCCTGGACAACATCCCGGTCCTGTCGGGCAACGGCGCGGTCGGAAGCTGACCGACTCCGCACCACGGACAGCGGGCCGCTCCTCGGAGCGGCCCGCTGTTCCCCTGTCCGGCCCGCTGTTCCAGGGTCCGGCCTGTGTTCGGGGTGAGGAGCCCGTTGTCCTCACGATTCGTCGGGGCGCTCTACCGGGCGCAGCCGTCGGAGCAGATGTCCAGCTCGTCGGCCCGGCCGATCGCGGTGGCGAGCGCCGCGACGTCCTTGTCCTCGGTCACGTCGGCCAGGGTGCGGGCCCGCGAGGCGAGTTCCTTGAGGGAGGGGACACCGGGCAGGGAGCTCCAGCGGGCATCGCCCGCGCGCAGGTCGTCGGCGAAGTAGGCGGCCACGGCGGTGACCTGGAAGGAGTACGGCGAGGTCCAGACGCCGTCGCGCAGGTCGCCGGTCTCCAGGCTGCCGGACTCCTCGTGCGGGGCGCGGGATGCGGGGTCGAGCCAGCGGACGGTCGCGGTGGCCAGATGTCCGGAGGCGCCGGGGCGGGTGCGGACGGCGTAGAGGGCGGTGACCGTGTGGCCGGGGCCCACCTCGCCGCCGTCCACCCGGTCGTCGCGGAAGTCCTCGTCGGCGACCTTCCTGTCGTCGTAGCCGATCAGCCGGAACCGTTCGACCGTCTCGGGGTCGAAGGAGACCTGCGCCTTGGCGTCGCGTGCCGTGAGGTCGATGTTCTGCGGAAGCTGGTCGCAGAACACGGTGAGGGCGTCGTCGCGGTCGGAGACGTACGTCGTGTGGCCGTCGCCCTTGTCGGCGAGGCGTTCCATGAGGGCGTCGCCGTAGTCGCTGCCGACACCCACGCCGAAGAGGGTGATGCCGTGTTCGCGGCGGGCCGAGGAGATCCGTTCGAGGATGTCGTCCGCGTCCGTGTCGCCGGTGTTGGCGAGGGCGTCGGAGATCAGGACGACCCGGTTGGTGGCACCCTCGCGCAGCCCGTCGACGGCGGTCGCGTACCCGGTCCGCACCCCCGCGCCGAGGTTGGTCGAGTCGGTCGGCTCCAGGCTGTCGATCGCCCGGTGGACACGGGCCCGGTGGGCGCCGAGCCGGGTCATCGGCAGCACGGTCTCGGCCTCGTCGCTGAAGGTGACCAGGGCGACCGAGTCGTCGTCGCGCAGCCGGTCCGTCATCACGTCGAGGGATTCCCTGGCCAGGTCGAGCCGGCCCGGCTCCGCCATGGAACCCGAGATGTCGATGACGAAGGTGAGGGCGGCGGGCGGGCGTTCGCGCTCGCTCTCGGCGGGCCGGGTGGCGAGCCCGACCCGGACGAGGGACCAGCGTCCGTCGTTCGTCCGGGCGCCGTCGACGGACAACGAGAAGCCGTTGCCGTCGGGGCGTTCGTAGTCCTGGCGGAAGCTGTTGACGAACTCCTCGGGGCGGATGGTCGAGGGGTCGGGGGCACGGCCGTCCGCGAGGCTGCGGCGGGCGTAGCCGTACGACGCGGTGTCGACGTCGAGGGCGAAGGTGGAGAGGTAGTCGGGCGACGGCTGGACGTCCGGCGCGTCCGACTGCTCGCCCTCGGCGTCGCGTCCGGCCGCGCCGCCGGTCGGCTGCGCGGGGGCCGGCAGCGGGAGGTTGTTGCGGCCGCCGGACTTGTCCGGGCCGTCCGTCGAGTTGCTGCCGTCGCCCGCGCCGCATCCGGTGAGCAGCAGCGCGCCCGCGATCGGCAGGGCGAGCAGCGCGCCGACCGCCCTTCGGCGGTTCCCCCGCCGCGCACCGCCGCGTGGGCGGCCGGTGCCGGCCGCCGTCCGTGTGTCCTTCATCGCCATCTGTGCCCCCTCGGCGTACGGCCCCTGGGTGGGCCGACCTGTGTGACTGTGACGGCCGAGGGGGCCGTGACGTGCGCTCGGACGGGTTGCGGAAGGGTTGCGAAGCGGCCACGGCAAGGGGTCGCCGAGACCGGTAGGTGATCTTCCGGAGGCCTACGACACGATGTCCTTCTGCCGGAAGCCGCGGAAGGCCAGGGCGAACAGGACGAACGCGTATGTCACGGAGATCGCCGTCCCCTGGATCATGCCTCCCCATTCCGGCGTCGGCTGGATGGCGTCCGCCCACGCGAACTGCCAGTGGGCGGGCAGGAAGTCGCGCCAGTGGCCGAGTGCGGTGACCGCGTCCAGGACGTTGCCCACGATGGTCAGACCGACCGCGCCGCCGACCGCGCCGAGCGGGGCGTCCGTCTTCGTCGACAGCCAGAACGCGAGCCCCGCGGTGACCAGTTGGGACACGAAGATGTACGCGATCACCGCGAGGAGCCGCTGGGCGGCGGTGCCCGCGGGGAGCACGCCGCCGGTGGGGATCTCCAGCGGACCCCAGCCGTACGCCGTGGTTCCCACGGCCAGCGCGACGACCGGCAGCAGGACCATCGCGGCCAGGCTGAGACCGAGCGCGACGGTGAGCTTGGACCACAGCAGCCGGGCTCTGGGCACGGGCGCCGCGAGCAGATAGCGCAGGGAGGACCAGCTCGCCTCGGAGGCGACGGTGTCACCGCAGAACAGCGCGACCGGGATCACCAGGAGGAAGCCCGCCGACACGAACAGGTTCACCGCGGCGAAGTTGGCGCCGGACGCGGTGGCCGTGTCCATCAGGGTGACCTGGTTGTTGCGGCCGCCGGGGTCCCCGCCGATCGCGAACGCGACGAGCAGGACGAAGGGCAGGGCCGCGAGGACGATGCCCATGACCAGGGTGCGGCGGCGCTTGAGCTGGCGGACGAGCTCGACGCGCAGCGGCAGGGTGCGGCGCGCCCGGTACCCGTCCGCCGTCTCGGTCCGCTCGACGAGCGTGCTCATGCGGAGCCTCCGATCAGGGTGAGGAACGCGTCTTCCAGACGGCGGTGGGGTCCCACCGACGCCACCGGTACTTCGAGGCGTACGAGTTCCACGACCAGGCGCTGCGCGCTGCCGCCGGCGTCGAGGCGGACCAGCAGTCCGTCCTCGGTCGCGGCGGCCGAGAGCACGCCCGGCAGTGCGCCCACCTTCTCCACGACGGGCGCGTCGAGGGGCGCGCCGGTGCCGACGAGGAGGGTGTCGCCGGAGCCGATGATCTCGGACACCGGTCCCGCCTGGACGAGCCGGCCGCGGTCCATGACCACGAGGTGGGTGCAGGACTGCTCGACCTCGGCGAGGAGATGGCTGGAGACGATGACCGTGCGGCCCGCGGCGGCGTAGCGGATCATCACTTGGCGCATCTCGCGGATCTGCGGCGGGTCGAGGCCGTTGGTGGGTTCGTCGAGGATCAGCAGGTCCGGGAGCCCGAGCATGGCCTGGGCGATGGCGAGGCGCTGGCGCATGCCCTGGGAGTAGGTGCGCACCGCGCGGGCGAGGGCGTCGCCGAGTCCGGCGATCTCCAGGGCCTCCTCCATGTGGGCGTCCTCGGGGGGACGGCCGGTGGCCCGCCAGTACAGCTCCAGGTTCTCGCGGCCGGTCAGGTGCGGGAGGAAGCCCGCGCCCTCGACGAACGCTCCGACGCGGGAGAGGACCGGCGCGCCGGGGCGGATCGCGTGCCCGAAGACGTGGATCTCGCCGTCGTCGGGCTTGATGAGGCCCATGAGCATGCGCAGGGTGGTGGTCTTGCCAGCGCCGTTGGGCCCGAGCAGGCCGAGGACCTGGCCCTTCTCCACGCGGAACGACAGGTCGCGTACCGCGTACCGGTCGGCGGACTTGGCGTAGCGCTTGCTCAGACCGGTGATCTGGAGCGGGACTTCGGCGAGTTCGGGGTCGGGCGCGGGGGCGCTCGTACGGCGGCGGCCGGTCACCAGCAGCGCCAGGGCGGCGAGCGCGCCGGCGAGCGGCAGCCACCACACCCAGGAGGGCAGCGGCGCGGCGGCGGTCTTCACTCCGGGGGCCGTCGGCACCTGGAGGCCGCCGCTCCGGAGCGACACGGTGTACGTGGCCGGGGCGGCCGGGGAGGCGTAGCCGAGGTCGGTCGAGGCGAGGACCAGGCGCAGCCGGTGGCCCTTCTGGACCGCGTGGTCGACGGCGGGCAGGGTCAGGGCCACGTCCTTGCCGTCCTTCGCGCCCTCGACGCGGACCGGGGTGACGAGCTGGGAGGGCAGCACCTGTCGGGTGCCGTCGGGGCCGACGTCGTACACCTTCGCGAAGAGGACCGCGTCGTCGCCGGTCGACTCGACGTGCACGGTGGCGGTGGGCGAGCCGGTGATCAGCAGGTCCTCGCGGAGCGGCGCGGACTCGAAGCGGGCGTACTGGCCGGGGAAGTCCAGGGAGACGCCGACGCCGAGACTGGAGAGCTGGGAGAGGCCGCCGGAGCCGCCGAGGCCCGGCAGGGCCGAGATGGCGGGCGGAGTGGCACCCGCCGGGTTCTGGAAGCGCTGCTCGCGGCCGGTCAGGGCGACGGTGTGCGGGCCGCTGTCGAGTCCGGGGTAGGTGTCCGAACTCGCGCCGCGCAGCAGGGCGGCGCCGTCGGTGGAGTCCACGCCCCCGGTGCGGGTGACGCGGAAGGCGGGGCCGGTGGCGGCGTTCTTGTCGTCCTTGAGGTACCGGTCGAACCAGGAGACGACGCGGGAGGTGACGCGGTCCGTCTCCATGTCGCCGCCGTCGTGTCCGCCCGCGATCCAGTCGACGTCGACGGGAGCGCCGTTGGCCTTGATCGCCTCGGCCGTCGCGTCGGCCTGGCCGAGCGGGAAGAGGGAGTCGGACTGGCCCTGGGTGATGAGGGTGGGGACCTTGATGCGGTCGCCGACGGCGGAGGGGCTGCGCTCCTCCAGCAGCTTCACCGCCGCCGCGTCCGGCTTCCCGGACTCCGCGACCCGGTTGTACATCGCGCACAGCTCGGGCTGGAAGCGGACGCAGCCGCCCCCGGAATTGATGAAGATGCCCGCCCAGAGCTTCTTGAACACGCCGTTCGGGAACAGGGCGTCGGCGAGGTTCCAGTACGTGATCGACGGGGCGATGGCGTCGACGCGCCGGTCGTCGGCGGCGGCCAGCAGGGAGATCGCCCCGCCGTACGAGGCGCCCGCCACACCCACGCGCGGGTCGCCGCTGCCGTCGAGCCGGACCTCGGGGCGCCGGGCGAGCCAGTCGACGAGCCGGGAGACGTCGGCGACCTCGGCCTTGGGGTCGTTCAGTCCGATGCGGCCGGTGGACCTGCCGAAGCCGCGGGCCGACCAGGTCAGGACGGCGTATCCGTCGCGGGCGAGTTTCTCGGCCTGGTCGCGGACGTCCGCCTTGCTGCCGCCGAAGCCGTGCGCGAGGAGGACGGCGGGGCGGCGGTTCGAGGACGGTCCCGCGGTGAAGTACGAGGTGTCGAGCCGCACTCCGCCGTCCATGGTCATGACGCGGTCGGAGCGGTGGACGGCGGCCGGCCCGTCGGAGGCGACGGCCGTCCAGGTGCCCGCGCCGGCGAGCAGCACGAGGGCAGCGGCGGCCGCCCAGCTCCCGCGGGCTCGCGCCGTCGTGCGAGCGGCGAGGTGCCCCCGGCGCGGCCCGCGCGGCCGGGGCAGTCGAAGATCCATGCCTCAACGGTACGGGCGCCCGCCGACAACGGGGACAGCCGCCGGGTTGAACCGGCACCCCTCCCGGGGAGGTACGGACGGGGCCGCGTGTACCGCGTCCGTGGTACGAACGGGCCATGGAGCTGCGCCGCGCCGCCACTGTCGGGGAACTGACCGCCGCCGAGTACCTCTTCGACGCTCCCGTGCGTCCCGAGTGGGCCCGGCGGTTCCTGGAGGCGCAGGGACATCATCTGTTCCTGGCCTACGAGGGCGAGGTGCCGGTCGGCTTCGTCAGCGGTGTCGAGACGGTCCACCCGGACAAGGGCACCGAGATGTTCCTGTACGAACTGGCCGTGGCGGAGCCGTTCCGGCGGCGGGGCACCGGCCGGGCGCTGGTCCGTGAACTCGCAGGCCTGGCCCGGGAACGCGGCTGTTACGGCATGTGGGTGGGCGTGGACAGCGGAAACGACGTCGCCCTCGCCACGTACCGCAGTGCGGGTGGCAAGGACGACGGGTCGTGCACGGTGATGACGTGGGACTTCGGCTGAGGCCCTCGTCGGGGGGCGGGGCCCGGCGGAAGGGTGCCGGGCGGTGTGCCGCTCCGGCTACGCCTGCGCGTCCTCCGGGATCGACACCAGCCAGCGGGTGTCGCGGCGCGGTCGCAGGTAGAAGGCCCAGTACAGGGTGGCGACGGCGGTGATGCCGCCGGTCCAGAGCAGGTACCGCGTCTCCTGCTGGGTGAGGACGTAGGCGAGCACGACGATCAGCAGGACGGGTATCGCGGGCCACAGCGGCATCCGCCAGGCGGGGGTGTGGCGGTGGTGGCCGCGCCGGGCGAGCAGGGCGGCGACCGCGACGAGCAGGTACATGGCCGTCACCGACACGCCCGTGACGCCGTACAGGGTGTCGAGGTTGACGAAGCAGAGGGCGGCGCCGGGGACGCCCACCAGGAGGGTGGCGACCCAGGGGGAGCCGAACCGGCCGAGCCTGGACAGGCCGTTGCTGACCGGCTCGGGCCAGGCCTTGTCACGGGCCGAGGCGAACAGGACGCGCGAGTTCTGGATGACCATGACGATGCCCGCGTTGATGATCGCGAGGGCGACGCAGAGGCTGACGAACGTGCCGACGGCCGAGTTGGACCAGGCCGTGACCATGCTGCTGATGTCGCCGCCGGTGAGCTGCCCGATGTCGGAGGCGCCCATGGTGATGGCGACGACGGGGACCAGGATGACGACCGTGGAGATGGCGAGGGTGGCCAGCACCGTGCGGGCGACGTTGCGCCGCGGGTTCTCCAGCTCCTCGGAGAGGTAGACGGCGGTCGAAAAGCCCTGGGTGGCGAAGAGGGCGATGGCGAGCCCGGAGATGACGAGCATGCCCGTCACGGCGTCGGTGTGTCCGCCGGTTCCGGCGACCTGCATGGAGGTCAGGCTGCCGAGGCCGCGCTGGCTGTGCGTGAAGCCGAGGAGGGCCACCACGCCGGCGGCGACGACTTCGAGGACGAGGAAGATGCCGGTGATCCACGCGTTGGCGCGCAGGTCGAGCAGACCGGCGAGGGTGGCCAGCAGCATCACGCCTGCGCCGGTCATCGCCGGGTCGAGGTGCACCAGGGGGGCGAGGTAGTCGGCGGTGCCTATGGCGATCACCGGCGGGACGATCATCACCACCAGCAGGGACATCACGAAGACCAGCCAGCCCGCGAGCCGTCCGGCCATCGTGGAGACCATGGCGTACTCGCCGCCCGCGCTGGGGATGAGGGTGCCCAGCTCCGAGTAGCAGAACGCCACGGCGATACAGAGCAGCGAGCCGATCGCGATCGTGAGGGCGGTCGCGGTGCCGAGAGAGCCGAAGAGGTCGGGGATGACCACGAACAGCGTCGAAGCCGGGGTCACGCAGGACAGCGTCAGCAGGGTTCCGCCGACGACGCCGATGGAACGCTTGAGCGTCTTGGGGTTCCCGGTCGCCGTCGGGGCGGCGTCCGGGACGGCGGTCTCGACGGGGCGGAGCGTGTCGGTCATGAAGCGGTTCCGATCGACTCGTGCATCAGATGTTCGGGCGGGAGCGATATCGCCTCCGGCGGCTCGCGTCGTTCTTCGTTCTCGTCCGCTCCCGCGTTGATGGAACCTTGACGGAAACCGTTGCGTCAATGGCCGTTTACCTACGGAATCCGCAGTAGCAGAGCGACGCACGTCACATAACTTTCCCAGGCCGTAACACTCTCGTACGGCAATCATCAATACTCAGCGCACGGCGGCCTTGCTTTCTAAGGACATGCCGGTGCTTCACCTGCACTACCCGTTTCGTCACCGCATGACGAGAACCGCAGCCGGACTCCCGAAACTCGCTGGAATTGGTCGGCATTCCGGACGCAAATCTGTGATGGTCATGTCAGTCCCTGCGGCTAGAGTCCTGCGCGCAGAGAACATACGGACAGGGGTGGGGAACGTGCGGTACACGCGGGGTGTGGTCTGGGCGGGAGTGGCCGTCGCGGCGCTGGCCGGGACGACCGGATGCGGTGCGGAGACGACGAAGAAGGCCGCCGAGGTGGTCGGCCACGCCGACACGATCATGGCGGCACTGGGGCGGGCCACGGACCGGACGGAGGCTCTGGGCTCCGCCGAGGTCAAGATGACCACCGAGGCGAACGGCGCCGCTCCCATCGCCATGGAGGGCACCTACTCCTGGGGCCACGGCTACGCGTACGACGTCCACATGGACACCAAGGCCGCGAAGATGGAGACACTGACGCACGACCCCTCGATCCGCACGCTCTTCGTGGACGGCGCCTACTACTACGACGTCGACCCGCAGCCCTCCGGCCCGCTCAAGGGCAAGGAGTGGATGAAGGTCGACGGGTCGGCCGTCTTCGGCACGGCGGGCGCCGCGGCGATGCGCGGAAACTCGGGCGCCGGCAGCCCGGCGGCCAGCATGAGGTACCTGAAGTACGCGAGCGACGTCGAGGACCTCGGCAAAGAGACCGTCGGAGGGAAAAGCGCGACCCACTACCGGGCCGTGATCGACAAGAGCCACATGGGCAAGTACAAGGACGCCCTCACGGCCGGGGACGACACGCTCTTCGGCTCGGCGACCGGCACCGTCGACGCGGTCACCATGGACATCTGGGTCGGCTCCAAGGACCTGCCGGTCCGCTTCAAGGAGGTGATCGGCACCATGACGGTGACCATGGACTTCGAGAAGTTCGGCGCCACCGCCGATGTGAAGGCCCCGCCCGCCGCACAGACCGGTGATGTCACCGAGCTCATGAAGAAGGCCGCCGCGCAACAGCAGTAGACGCCGACGCGCCGGTGCCCCGCCCCTCGTGCGAGGAGCGGGGCACCGGCGGCCAGTGCCTCAGTGGTTGCGCGGGAAGCCCAGGTCGACGCCTGCCGGGGCCTCCGACGGGTCCGGCCAGCGGGTGGTGACGACCTTGCCGCGGGTGTAGAAGTGCGTGCCGTCGTTGCCGTAGATGTGGTGGTCCCCGAACAGGGAGTCCTTCCAGCCGCCGAAGGAGTGGTAGCCCACCGGCACCGGGATCGGCACGTTCACGCCGACCATGCCGGCCTCGATCTCGAGCTGGAAGCGGCGGGCGGCGCCGCCGTCCCGGGTGAAGATCGCGGTGCCGTTGCCGAAGGGGGAGCCGTTGATCAGCGCCACGCCCTCCTCGTACGTCTCCACGCGCAGCACGCACAGCACCGGGCCGAAGATCTCGTCCTTGTACGCGTCCGCCGTCACCGGCACGCGGTCCAGGAGCGAGAGACCGATCCAGTGGCCGTCCTCGTGGCCCTCGACCGTGTAGCCCGTACCGTCGAGGACGACCTCGCAGCCCTGGTCGGCGGCGCCCTTCACGTAGGAAGCCACCTTGTCGCGGTGGACGGCCGTGATGAGCGGGCCCATCTCCGACGCCGGGTCGCTGCCGGGACCGATCTTGATCTTCTCGGCGCGCTCGCGGATCTTGGCCACGAGTTCGTCGCCGACGGAGCCGACCGCCACGACGGCGGAGATCGCCATGCAGCGCTCGCCGGCGGAGCCGTACGCGGCCGAGACGGCGGCGTCGGCCGCGGCGTCCAGGTCGGCGTCCGGCAGGACCAGCATGTGGTTCTTGGCGCCACCCAGGGCCTGGACCCGCTTGTGGTTCGCGGCGGCGGTGGTGTGGATGTAGCGGGCGATCGGCGTCGAGCCCACGAAGGACACCGCGGCGACGTCCGGGTGCTCCAGGAGCCGGTCGACGGCCACCTTGTCACCGTGCACGACGTTGAAGACACCGTCGGGCAGACCCGCCTCGGCCAGCAGCTCGGCGAGCTTCATGGCCGCCGAGGGGTCCTTCTCCGAGGGCTTGAGAACGAAGGTGTTGCCGCAGGCGATGGCGATGGGGAACATCCACATCGGGACCATGGCCGGGAAGTTGAACGGCGTGATACCGGCGACGACACCCAGCGGCTGGCGGATCGAGGACACGTCGACCCGGGAGGCCACCTCGGTCGACAGCTCGCCCTTGAGCTGCGTCGTGATCCCGCAGGCCAGCTCGACGATCTCCAGACCGCGGGCGACCTCGCCGAGCGCGTCCGAGTGCACCTTGCCGTGCTCGGCGGTGATCAGTTCGGCGATGGCGTCGCGGTTGGCGTCGAGCAGCGCACGGAACTTGAACAGGATCGTGGTCCTCTTGGCCAGCGAGGACAGACCCCAGGTCGCGTACGCGTCCTTCGCGGCGGCGACGGCGGCGTCGACCTCCTCGACGCTCGCGAACGCGACCTTCGTGGTCACGGCGCCGGTCGCCGGGTCGGTGACCGGCCCGTACGTACCCGACGCACCCTCGACGGTCTTGCCACCGATCCAGTGGTCGACGGTCTTCGTCATGGCCAATTACTCCTTCACAGATGGCGGCGTCGGGCGGCGACGTGCCGGTCGTACTCCTCACGTGCCTTGACCGCCGACGCTCGGGTCGCGGTCTCGGCCACAGGTACATCCCACCAGGCCTGGGCCGGGGGCGCGCCCGACACTGTGTCTGCCGTTTCGGTCTCCACGTAGACACAAGTGGGAGTGTCCGCCTCACGCGCCTCGGCCAGGGCCGCCCGCAGGTCACGCACGGTTCTCGCGCGCAGGACCCGCATACCCAGACTGGCCGCGTTGGCCGCGAGATCGACCGGCAGCGGCACTCCTGTGTACGTACGGTCGGCGGCCAGACGGCGGTACGCCGTGCCCAGGCGCTCTCCGCCCACGGACTCCGAGAGCCCCCCGATCGACGCGTACCCGTGGTTCTGCAGGATGACCACCTTGATCGCGACGCCCTCCTGGACGGCGGTGACGATCTCGGTGGGCATCATCAGATACGTGCCGTCGCCCACCAGCGCCCACACGGGCCGGTCCGGGACCGCCATCCGCACACCGATCGCGGCCGGGATCTCGTAGCCCATGCACGAATAGCCGTACTCGACGTGGTACTGGTCCCGCGACCGCGCCCGCCACAGTTTGTGCAGGTCGCCGGGGAGCGAGCCGGCCGCGTTGATCAGGATGTCCTCGTCGGTGACCAGTTCGTCGAGGACGCCGAGGACCTGCGGCTGGGTGGGCCGGATGTCGATGTCCTCCGCCTCGTAGGCCGCGTCGACGCGGTATTCCCAGCGCTCCTTGTCGTCCGTGTACTCGGTGACGTACGCGGGCTCCGCGCGGTGGCGGTGCGGCAGCAGCGCCTCGGTGAGCGCTTCGAGACCGGCGCGGGCGTCGGCGATCAGCGGAGAGCCGGCGAGCTTGTGCCCGTCGTAGGCGGCGATGTTGAGGTTGAGGAAGCGGACGCCCGAGGCCGCGAACAGCGTGCCCGAGGCGGTGGTGAAGTCGGTGTAGCGGGTGCCGACCCCGATCACCAGGTCGGCGGTGCGGGCCAGCTCGTCGGCGGTCGCCGTGCCGGTGTGGCCGATGCCGCCGACGTCCTGCGGGTGGTCCCAGCGCAGCGAGCCCTTGCCCGCCTGGGTGGAGGCGACGGGGATACGGGTGGCCGAGGCGAGCTCGGCGAGCGCCTCCTCGGCACGGCTGTGGTGGACGCCGCCGCCCGCGACGATCAGCGGACGCCGGGCCCCGCGGACCGCCTCGACGGCGCGGACCAGCTCGCCGGCGTCGGGCGCCTGGCGCCGTACGGCCCAGGTCCGCTCGGCGAAGAACTCCTCGGGCCAGTCGTACGCCTCCGCCTGCACGTCCTGGGGCAGCGCGAGCGTGACGGCGCCGGTGTCGACGGGGTCGGTGAGCACGCGCATCGCCTGGAGCGCCGCCGGTATCAGGGCCTCGGGGCGGGTGATCCGGTCGAAGTACTTCGACACCGGGCGCAGACAGTCGTTGACCGACACGTCCCCGGCGAAGGGGACCTCCAGTTGCTGGAGCACCGGGTCGGCGGGGCGGGCCGCGAAGACGTCGCCGGGCAGGAGCAGCACCGGCAGATGGTTGACGGTGGCGAGCGCGGCGCCGGTGACGAGGTTGGTGGCGCCGGGCCCGATGGAGGTGGTCACGGCGTGCGTGGACAGCCGGCCGCACTGGCGGGCGTAGCCGACGGCCGCGTGCACCATGGCCTGTTCGTTGCGCCCCTGGTGGAACGGCATCACGGGGGGTGCGGAGGGTGTCCCCCCGCCGGGCGCTGTCGCGTACTCGACGAGCGCCTGGCCGATCCCGGCGACGTTCCCGTGGCCGAAGATGCCCCAGACGGCGCCGATCAGCCGACGGCGCTCGCCGTCCCGTTCGGTGTGCTGGGCGGCCAGGAACCGCACCAGCGCCTGCGCGACCGTCAGCCTCGTCGTCGAGGTCATCGGTATCCCCCTGTGCTCTCCGCGTGTCCCGGGTGGAAGCGGATCCGCCACTCCCTGTCCCCGCCCGGCCCCGCCATGACGTTCAGGTAGTACATGGTGTGACCGGGCTGGGCGATGGACGGGCCGTGCCATCCGTCGGGGACGAGGACGGCATCGCCGGTGCGGACCTCGGCGAGGACGTCCGAACCGCCCTCACGGGAGGGGAATACGCGCTGATAGCCGAAACCGTTCGGTCCGTCGATCTCGAAGTAGTAGATCTCCTCCAGCCGGGACTCGACGCCGGGCAGGTGTTCGTCGTGCTTGTGCGGTGGATACGAGGACCAGTTGCCGCCGGGGGTGATCACCTCGACGGCGATGAGCCGGTCGCAGTCGAAGACGTCCGCGGCGGCGAAATTGCGCACCTGGCGCGCGCAGTCGCCGCTGCCGCGGTCTTCGACGGGAACCTCCGGCGCGGGGCCGTAGCGGGCGGGGAGTCGGCGCTCGCACTTCGCTCCTGCCAGGGCGAAGCGGCCTCCCGCGCCGGAGGCGATCTGGGCCCGGGCCTCACGGGGAACGTACGCGAAGTCGGAGACCCCGTCGAACACGCTCCGCCTGCCCAGGAGTTGGAACTCCTCCTCGTCCATGCCGTCCTTGGTGCGCACCGTGCAGCCGCCGCCGAGCGGGAGCACGATCCACTCACTGTCCCCGGTGGTGAAGGTGTGGGTGCCGCCGGGGGCCAGCTCCACGATCCGCAGACTGCTGTGGGTCCAGCCGGCCCGTTCGGGGGCGATGTCGAGGGCGTAGTAGGCGTCGGCGGTGGTGCCCGCGGGCACGTACAGCTCGTTGCTCGGACGACTCATGCGGCCCTCACAGAAGTCCTACGGCGGTGTCCACGGCCGCGGCGACATCGCCGTCCGCGGGATACAGCAGCGAGCGGCCCACCACCAGGCCCTGCACGGTGGGGAGTTGGAGCGCCCCGCGCCATTTCTCGTACGCACCCTCCTGATCCTCGCCGACATCGCCGCCGAGCAGGACGGCGGGCAGCGTGGAGGTCTCCATGACACGGGCCATGTCGTCGGGGTTCTCGGTGACGGGGACCTTCAGCCAGGTGTAGGCCGAACTGCCGCCCAGGCCGCCCGCGATGGCGAGGGACTTGGTGACGGCCTCGGCGCTCAGATCATTGCGCAGGGTGCCGTCGTCCCGGCGACGGCAGAGGAACGGTTCGACGAAGACGGGAAGTTGCCGTTCGGCCATGTCGTCGATCACGCGGGCGGCGGACTCCAGCGTGCGCAGTGAGCCGGGGTCGTCGTAGTCGATGCGCAGCAGCAGTTTGCCGGCGTCGAGGCCGAACCGCTCGATGTCCCTCGGGCGGTGGCCGGTGAACCGGTCGTCCAGCTCGAAGGCGGAACCCGCCAGTCCACCCCGGTTCATCGAGCCGATGGCCACCTTGCCGTCGAGCACACCGAGGAGCAGCAGGTCGTCCAGTATGTCGGCGGTGGCGAGCACCCCGTCGACCCCGGGACGGGCGAGCGCGACGCACAGGCGCTCCAGCAGATCGGCCCGCCCCGCCATGGCCAGTCTCCGCTCGCCCACGGCCAGCACGCCTCGGGCCGGATGGTCCGCGGCGATGATCATCAGCCGGCCGGAACCCTCGACGAGCGGCCGTCGCACGCGCCGGGCGGCGGCCTCCGCGACCGCCTCGGGCCGGCGGGCCCGGGTCCGGACGAGCGCGGAGACGTCGACACGTACGGGCGCGGGCCCGTCGCCTCCCTGTTCGGGGCGGGCTCCCCCGACGTGGCCCGCCCTCACCGCACCGCTCCCGCGGCGAGGGCCTGTTCGATCTCGTGCGCGGTGGGCATCGCGGAGGAGCACTCCAGCCGGGAGGCGACGATGGCGCCCGCCGCGTTCGCGTGGCGCACGGTCTTCTCCAGGTCCCAGCCGGCGAGCAGTCCGTGACAGAGGGAGCCGCCGAACGCGTCGCCCGCGCCGAGGCCGTTGAGGACCTCGACCGGGAGGGGCGGGACCTCGGCCGTGGTGCCGTCGCGATGGACGGCGAGGACGCCCTTGGGTCCCTGTTTCACCACGGCGAGTTCGACGCCGGCCGCCAGGAGCGCGGCGGCCGCCGCGTGCGGCTCGCGTTCTCCGGTGGCGACCTCGACCTCGTCGACGTTGCCGACGGCGACGGTGGCGTGGCGCAGGGCCTCCTTATAGAAGGGGCGCGCGGACGCGGGATCGTGCCAGAACATCGGGCGCCAGTCGAGATCGAAGACCGTCGTACCGGAGCGGGCCCGGTGGGCCAGGGCGGTGAGGGTGGCCGTGCGGCTGGGCTCGGCGCTCAGTCCCGTGCCCGTCATCCAGAAGACCCCTGCCTCGCGCACGGCGTCGAGGTCGAGTTCGTGCGCGCCGATCTCCAGGTCGGGGGCCTTGGGCTGCCGGTAGAAGTACAGGGGGAAGTCGTCCGGCGGGAAGATCTCGCAGAAGGTGACCGGCGTCGGCAGTCCCGGGGCCGCGGTGACCCAGCGGTCGTCGACACCGAAGTCGCGCAGCGCCTCGCGCAGATAGGTTCCGAAGGGATCCGCACCCGTTCGGGTGACGACGGCGGTACGCCGTCCGAGCCGCGCGGCCGCCACCGCGACGTTGGTCGCCGAGCCGCCGAGGAACTTGCCGAAGGAGGTCACCCGGGACAGCGGGACCCCCGTCTGCAACGGGTAGAGGTCCACGCCGATCCGCCCCATGGTGATCAGCTCGTACGCCATCGAGTTCCCTTCTCGGCGGTCCCTGTGGCTGTCCCCAGGTCTAGCCCCGCAAGGGGACCCTGTCAACGTTTTGTCCAGACATTCGGACCTTGGCTTGACACCTCTCGGGAGCCGCCGGAAGCTGGCGCCCATGACGTCGTCGCCGCAGTCATCGCCGCAGTCATCGCCGCAGTCATCCCCCGGTCCCTCACCGAAGTCGTCACCGCGGTCGTCACCTCCGTCCTCACTCTCGCGCATCCGGATCGGTTCGGCTCCCGACTCCTGGGGCGTCTGGTTCCCCGACGACCCCCTGCAGGTCCCCTGGCAGCGCTTCCTCGACGAGGTCTCCGGATCGGGCTACGAGTGGATCGAGCTCGGCCCGTACGGCTATCTGCCCACCGATCCGGACGTCCTGCGCGAGGAGACCGCCCGGCGCGGGCTCAGCGTGTCGGCGGGCACGGTCTTCACCGGACTGCACCGGGGTCCCGACGTGTGGGAGTCCACCTGGGCGCACGTCTCGGACATCGCGGCGCTCGCCCAGGCGATGGGCGCCGGGCATCTCGTGGTCATCCCGGCCTTCTGGCGGGACGACAAGACCGGCGCGGTGCTGGAGGACAGCGAGCTGACGCCGGCCCAGTGGCGGGATCTGGCCACCCAGACCGAGCGGCTCGCCCATGAGGTGCGCGAGCGCTACGGGCTGAGCGTGGTCGTCCATCCGCACGCGGACACGCACATCGACAGCGAGGAGAACGTCACCCGTTTCCTCGACGCGACCGACTCCTCGCTGGTGTCGCTGTGCCTGGACACGGGCCACTACGCCTACTGCGGGGGCGACAGCGTCAAGCTCATCGAGACGTACGGCGAACGCATCGGCTACCTCCACCTCAAGCAGGTGGACCCGCGGGTGCTGGCCGGGGTGCGGGCCGAGGAGCTCCCGTTCGGGCCCGCCGTGGCGCGCGGCGTGATGTGCGAACCGCCCTCCGGCGTGCCGGCGCTGGAACCCGTCCTCGCCGCCGCGCAGGATCTCGGCGTCGAGCTGTTCGCGATCGTCGAGCAGGACATGTACCCGTGCCCGCCGGACAAGCCACTGCCGATCGCCCGGCGCACCCGGGAGTTCCTGAGGTCCTGCGGGGCGTGACGCCCGCCTCCCGGGGCACCCGGCCCCCGGACTCCCGGCCCGCCGGGTGCTCGGGGCCCGGCAGGCGCTCGGGGCCCGCCCGGTGCTCGGGCTCCCGGTGCTTGGGGCGCGGCAGGCGCTCGGGGTCCAGCAGGCCCGTCTGCGCGACCGGGCGGCGACTCCGTACTGCTACCGCCCATGCGTCACTCGTGTCACAAAAAACTCCTCCGTGTCACACATGTCGCGTATACGCGGGTCTTGCGTCACACCCGGGCGACAGCCACGGCCCGGCCCTCACGCCGCGTCGTTCACCGGGCACACGCTTTGTGATCACCAGCGCAGCGCCCGGCTCCCCCGACGGCCGTCCCAGGCCGCCGCCGCGGCGCGCGCGGGGAGGTGCCACTCATGACCGACCGCCGGCTCTGGTCGTACAAGGAGATCGCCGCACACATCAAGGTGCAGCCGGACACCGTCCGGTCCTATCGCAAACACGGGCTGCTGCCGGAACCCGACCACGTCGACGCCGGTAAGCCCTACTGGTACGCCGACACCGTCCGCGCCTGGGTCGCCTCCCGCCCGGGAAACCGGGGCCGCAAGGACACTTGACGCGTCCGGCCGGGCGGTGCGTCACCCCGGGTCCGTCTTCCGTGCCGAGCACTGCCGAGGTCAGCCGTATGACAGTCACCTTC
>NZ_JBSFZS010000060.1:0-49872 GCF_053600395.1 Streptomyces sp. NPDC005070
CTTTGTACTCACCCTCTCGGGCTTTCCTCCGGGCGCTTCCCTTCGGTCTTGCGTTTCCGACTCTATCAGACCGTTTCCGTATCCGATTTCCTCGGCGCTTTCCAGGTTTTCGCTTTCGCGTTTCCCTTTCCGGCGAGTCCGACTCTATCAGATCCTTTCGGGCCTGACTCCCAGTCAGCGGGATTTGCCTTCGCGGCCGTTGGGCCGTTCCGACGAGTGAGACATTAGCGGATTCGCGGCTCCCGAGCTAATCGGGGTGGCGCTCTTTCGAACGCGGAATCCTCATTTCGCAAACACGCATGAAAACGAGCCGACGACGAGTCGTCGATCGTTGAATGGTGGTGCGAAATGGCTGTCCGGGGACCGACCGGAGTCGACGCTCACGTCGGACAACTCGGAGAACACTACGGATGGGCCCGAGTCGTGTCAACTTCGGTCCGGACGGCCCGCCGAGGCGTACGCTGACGTACATGACTACGCATACGTGCACCCAGCAGTGGTGGGCCGCCTGACGGCGGCCGTACACACGTATGTACCCAACGGCCGCCGCCTCGGCGGCCGTTTTTTGTTGCCCCTCCCGGGGAGCCGGCCGGCGAACGCGGCGGCCTCGACCAGGAGGTTGAGAGATGACGCGGATCTTCAGTGGGGTCAAGCCGACCGGGCATCTGACGCTGGGGAACTATCTGGGTGCCGTACGCCGCTGGGCCGAGGTCGACCAGCACCGGGCCGAGGCCTTGTTCTGCATCGTCGATCTGCATGCGCTGACCGTGGACCACGATCCGGGGCGCGTCCGCAGGCTCAGCAGGCAGGCGGCGACCTTGTTGCTGGCCTCGGGACTCGATCCCGAGCTGTGCACCGTGTTCGTACAGAGTCATGTGGACGAGCACGCGCGGCTGTCGTATCTGCTGGAGTGCGTCGCGACCGACGGCGAGATGCGGCGGATGATCCAGTACAAGGAGAAGTCCGCCCTGGAGCGGAAACGCGGTGGGAGCGTGCGGCTGTCACTGCTGACCTATCCCGTGCTGATGGCGGCCGACATCCTGGCGTACCGGAGCGACGAGGTGCCGGTCGGGGACGACCAGACGCAGCATGTCGAGCTGACCCGGGATCTGGCGGTGCGGTTCAACCAGCGCTACGGGCACACGTTCGTGGTGCCTCGGGCCACCCGGCCGGAGGTCGCGGCGCGTGTCATGAACCTTCAGGAGCCGACGTCGAAGATGGGGAAGAGCGACGATGTCGGACCGGGTGTCGTCTATCTGCTCGACGAACCGGAAGCCGTGCGGAAGAAGATCATGCGCGCGGTGACGGACAGCGGTCAGGACGTCGCGTACGACCCGGAGGCGCGGCCCGGGGTCTCGAATCTGCTGGAGATCCTCGCGGCGTGCGAGGGCGGCGACCCCGAAATGCTGAGCGGCGGATACACGTCGTACGGGGCTTTGAAGAAGGACACCGCCGACGCCGTGGTCGAGCTCCTCAGGCCCGTACAGGAGAGGCACAAGGAGCTGTGCGCGGATCCCGCCCATGTGGAGGGGGTGTTGCGGGAGGGTGCGCGGCGGGCCAGGGAAATGGCGCGGCCGACGGTGGACTCGGCGTACGAGGCCATCGGGTTGCTGCCGCCCTCGGCCGGGTGACCGAGGGCCGGTTCGAGCGGGGCGGACTCAGCTGTTGCCGGAAGCGAGTTCGCGGCTGCGGTCGCGGGCCGCTTCCAGTGCCGCGATGAGTGCGGCGCGTACGCCGTGGTTCTCGAGTTCGCGGATGGCGTTGATCGTGGTGCCCGCGGGAGACGTGACGTTCTCGCGGAGCTTCACTGGGTGCTCGCCGCTGTCGCGGAGCATCACGGCCGCGCCGATCGCGGACTGGACGATCAGGTCGTGCGCCTTGTCGCGGGGCAGGCCGAGGAGGATGCCCGCGTCCGTCATGGCCTCGACCAGATAGAAGAAGTACGCCGGTCCCGAACCGGAGAGGGCGGTGCAGGCGTCCTGCTGTGACTCGGGGACGAGGAGGGTCTTCCCGACGGCGCCGAAGACCTCCTCGGCGTACGCCACGTGCTCGGCGGTGGCGTGGCTGCCGGCGGAGATGACGGACATGGCCTCGTCGACGAGAGCGGGGGTGTTCGTCATGACGCGGACGACGGGGGTGCCGGGGGCCAGGCGCTCCTCGAAGAACGAGGTCGGGATACCCGCCGCGCCGCTGATGATCAGCCGGTCGGCGGGGATGTGCGGGGCGAGCTCGTCGAGGAGGGCGCCCATGTCCTGCGGCTTGACCGTGAGGATCAGGGTGTCGGCGGTCTTCGCCGCCTCCGCGTTGCTGACCGGGGTGACGCCGTGGCGTTCCCGGAGTTCCCGGGCCCGCTCCGGGCGGCGGGCGGTGACCAGGAGATCGGTGGGGGCCCAGCCGGCTCGGATCATTCCGCTGAGCAGGGCTTCGCCGATCTTGCCGGTGCCGAGGACTGCGACTTTCTGAGGCATGGTTGCGGGTGCCCTCCGGGGTTGAGTCGTCCGCGTTCATCCTCCCACCGGGTTCATGGGGGCGGGTGGGATGTCCGGTGGGCGGACGGCTCCCGGTCCGTCCGCTCGTCCGATCGCGGGGTCCCGCATGGCGTACGGCTTCGCAGGGCTCGTACGACGGCTACGGGTTCTACGGCGTCCTGCGTCGCAGGGTCGCCGCGCCAAGTCCCAGCACCAGCAGCGCGCTCCCGGCGACGATCAGCGCGTCGCGCACGAAGGTCGCGGTCATGTCGGTGTGGTGGAGGACCTCGTTCATGGCGTCGACGGCGTACGACATCGGGAGGACGTCGGAGATGGCCTCCAGGACGGGGTGCATGTTCGAGCGCGGGGTGAACAGGCCGCACAGGAGGAGCTGCGGGAAGATCACCGCCGGCATGAACTGGACGGCCTGGAACTCTGAGGCGGCGAACGCCGAGACGAAGAGGCCGAGGGCCGTTCCGAGCAGGGCGTCGAGGAGGGCGACCAGCAGGAGCAGCCAGGGGGAGCCCGTGACGTCCAGGCCGAGGAGCCAGACCGCGAGTCCGGTGGCCAGGGCGGACTGGACGATGGCGATCGCGCCGAAGGCGAGGGCGTATCCGGCGATCAGGTCGCCCTTGCCCAGGGGCATGGCGAGGAGGCGTTCGAGGGTGCCGGAGGTGCGCTCGCGCAGGGTCGCGATCGAGGTGACCAGGAACATCGTGATCATCGGGAAGATCCCGAGGAGGGACGCCCCGATGGAGTCGAAGGTGTCCGGGCTGCCGTCGAAGACGTAGCGGAGCAGGACCAGCATCACGCAGGGCACGAGGATCATCAGCGCGATGGTGCGCGGGTCGTGCCGCAGTTGGCGCAGGGCACGGGCCGCCGTGGCCGTCGTGCGGGAGAGGTTGAGCGCGCTCGGACGGGACGCCGGTGCGGGCGCCTCCGGGGTGCCGGGGTGCGTGGGCGCGGTGGGCGGGGTGGGGCTCGTGGCCGCGGTGGAACTCATCGGGCGGTCTCCTCGCGGGAGTCGGGGCCGGTGGCCGGGGACTGTGCGGCCGGGGACTTCTCGGTCGTGGTCGTCGCCGGTTCGCGCGCGGGCTCGCGCGCGGCGGCGACCGCCTCGTCGACGAGGTGGAGGAAGGCGGCTTCGACGGTGTCCGAGCCGGTCCGCTCGCGGAGGGCGTCGGGGGTGTCGTCGGCGAGTAGTCCGCCCTCACGCATCAGGAGGAGCCGGTGGCAGCGTTCCGCCTCGTCCATGACGTGGGAGGAGATCAGGAGGGTGGTCCCGCGCTGCTCGGCGATGGAGTGGAAGAGGTTCCACAGGTCGCGGCGCAGGACGGGGTCGAGGCCGACGGTCGGTTCGTCGAGGACGAGGAGTTCCGGGGCGCCGAGGAGGGCGACGGCGAGCGAGACGCGGCTGCGCTGGCCGCCCGAGAGGTTGCCGGCGAGGGAATCGGCGTGGGAGGCGAGGTCGACGTCGTCGATGACGCGGGTGACGTCCGCGTGGCGGCGTTCCGCGGCCGCCCGGCCCGGGTCGAGGATCGCGGCGAAGTAGGCGAGGTTCTGGCGGACGCTCAGGTCGTCGTAGACGGAGGGCGCCTGGGTGACGTAGCCGATGCGGGAGCGGAGCGTGGCGTCGCCGGCGGGGCGGCCGAGGACGTCGAGGGTTCCGCCGACCTTGGCCTGGGTGCCGACCGTCGCGCGCATCAGGGTGGATTTGCCGCAGCCGGAGGGGCCGAGGAGGCCGGTGATCTGGCCACGCGGGACGGTGAAGTCGAGTCCGTGCAGGACGGTGCGGGTGCCGCGGACGACCGTGAGGCCTTCGGCGCGGACGGCGGGCGGGGAAAGAGGCACGGGGGTTCCTGTGGGTGGGATGGGGCGGACGCCGGACGAATAATCATCGCGCGATGAATATTCCTCTCGTGAGGTGCGCCGGTCAAGGGCCGTGCGGTCCCCGCCGCCCGGCCGGAGCGCCGGGCGGCGCGGGCGCGCGTCGGCGCATGTCGGCGCGCGTCGGCGCGAACGGAAGGGGATCGTCCGCGGCGTCGGCGAACCATGCGCTCCCGCGTTCGCGTGACAGCGGCCCGGAGGGGCTGTGCGATCAACGGGCTTACCTGACAATGGATTTCACTGTGCGAAACGGCTCCGTGCCGGGTCGCCGGGTCCGTCGTGCCCTCCCCCGGCACGGCACCCACGCATCTCCCGCTGTCGACCGGAGGTGCTGTCGTGTTGCGCAAAGCCGATCTGTTCGCGTCCCTCGTCGTCTTTCTGGTGGCTCTACCCCTGTGTGTCGGGGTCGCCATGGCGTCCGGTGTGCCCGCCGAGCTGGGACTGGTGACCGGAATCGTCGGTGGCCTGGTCGCCGGGACGCTGCCCGGAAGCAGTCTGCAGGTGAGCGGGCCCGCGGCCGGGCTGACCGTGCTGGTGTACGAGGCCGTGCAGTCGTACGGGGTCCAAGCGCTGGGCGTGCTGGTGCTCGGGGCCGGTCTCGTGCAGCTCGGGCTCGGGGTTCTGCGGCTCGGCCGGTGGTTCCGGGCCGTGTCCGTGGCCGTCGTGCACGGGATGCTCGCCGGGATCGGACTCGTGCTGATCGCGGGTCAGGTGTACGCCATGGGCGACGCTGCCGCGCCCTCCGGCGGGCTCGGGAAGATCGCCGGGTTCGTCTCGCTGGCGGGTGCCGCCGATCCCGTGGCGCTGGCGATCGGCGGCGCCACCGTGGCCGTACTCCTGCTGTGGCCGCGGTGGCGGCGAGGGGCCCGGCTGGTACCGGCGCCGCTGCTGGCGGTGGGGCTCGCCTCGGCCGTGACCGGGGTCTTCGATCTCGCGGTGCGACGGGTCGAGGTCCAGGGGCTGTTCGATGCCGTGCGGACGCCGTCGGTCGCGGACCTGGGCCGGCTCGCGGACGTCGGCGTGATCGGGACCGTGCTGGCGTTCGCGCTGATCGCCTCGGCGGAGTCGCTGTTCAGCGCGGCGGCGGTGGACCGGCTGCATCGGGGGCCGCGCACCGACTACGACCGCGAGCTCATCGCGCAGGGCGCCGGGAACACCGTGTGCGGGATGCTCGGGGCGCTGCCCATGACCGCCGTGATCGTGCGGAGCGCGGCCAACGTGCACGCGGGGGCGCAGACCAAGGCGTCGCGGGTGCTGCACGGGGTGTGGCTGCTGCTCTTCACGGCCGTGGTCCCCGCGGTGCTCGGGCTGATTCCGGTGGCGGCGCTGGCGGCGCTGCTGGTGCACGCGGGATGCAAGCTCGTGCCGGTGCGGGAGCTGCGGACGCTGTGGCGCGGGCATCGCGGTGAGGTGGTCGTCCTCGCGGTGACCGCGGTGGCGATCGTGGTCGGGAACCTGTTCGAGGGAGTGCTGGTCGGGCTCGCGCTCGCCGTGGCCAAGACCGCCTGGGACATCAGTCATGTGCACGTGGAGACCGAGGACCGGGGGGCCGCGGGAATGGTCGTACGGGTCATCGGCAACGCCACGTTCCTGCGGCTGCCGAAGCTGCTCGACGCCTTGGAGGCGTTGCCGCACGACCGTGTCGTACGGCTGGAGCTGGGCGGACTGCGGCACGTGGATCACGCGTGTGCGGCGGCCCTCGACGCGTGGGCCGCCGGACGGGGTCACGAACGGATCGCCACCAGCAGCTCCACGACGTAGGTCTCCTCCACGAACCCCTCCGGGAAGGCCTGGAGAAGGTGGTTCCGTTCCTCGGTGAAGAACGCGCCGGTGGTCTCCTCGCCGAGGACCAGGAACTGCGAGTGGCTGCCGATGTTGGCGAGCCGGGTGTCGACCGGGACGCGCCGGCTCCAGCGGACCCGGCGGTGGTCGAAGGAGAGGCTGCCGCTGGGGTCGGCGGCGAGGGAGCGGGCGGGACGGTCGGAGCCGGGGCTCCGCTCGGCCTTCCGGTCCTTCTCGTCCAGGCCGAGGAAGCGCTCTGCGCGGCGGGCCGCCGCCTCGATCCACGGGACGTCGAGCGCCTCGGTGTTCCACCACAGGGCCAGCGCGCCGCCGGGCCGCAGCACGCGCAACGCCTCCGGCACCGAGCGGCTCGGCTCGGTCCAGTGCCAGGACTGGGCGTAGGTGAGGAGGTCCAGGGAGGCGGCGGCGAGGGGCAGGGCGTCGCCGCTGCCCCGCACGATCGGGATGCCGGGGTGGACGCGCCGGAACTCCGCGGCCATGCCGGGGCCCGGCTCCACGGCGAGGACGTCCGCGCCGCGGCTGTGCAGGAGTCCGGTCGAGATGCCGGTGCCCGCTCCCACGTCGGCGACCTTGGCACCGCTCAGGGACCGGCCCGCGAGTGCCTCGACGGCGTCGAAGAGGGCGGGCGGGTACGAGGGGCGGTTGGCGGCGTACTGCGCCGCGGCGGCGTTGAAGGAGTGGGCGCGCGCGGCGTGTCGGGCCGCTCCGGGAGGAGTGGCGGGGGAGGGCGACGAGGAGGGCGTCATGGGGTCATGATCGCGGGTGCGTGCGGGGCCGGGGTAGGGGGTTTCCTGCCGCGCCTTGGGGTTGCGGGGCCGGCCGGTGGACGGGGCGGGGCTGGCCGGGGGGGCGGAGCCTGTCGGTGGGTGGTGCGGGGCCGCGCCGGTACATCCGCCCGCATCCGAACGGATCCCGCCGGGGTTTCGAGGTGAGCTCGGTGACGATCCGTCCGGCCTGCGGGCATGTGATGTACCGGCACGTCCCCTCCCGTGCGTCGCCGACTGCGGGTGCGTCGTGGCGGCCCCGGCCGCCGGATCCCGGCTGCGGGGCGGCTTGGGCCGGGCCGGTCAGGCGCGGTGGCGCTTCTTCGCGGGGTGGCCGGCACGGCGGGTGGTGCGGCGGGTGTACTGCGCCTTCGCCGTCTCGTACTCCTCGCGGTGGAGCTTCTCGCCCGGGGCCTCGGAGAGGGAGCGGAAGAAGTAGGCGAGGAGGGAGCCCACGAAGCCGATGGTGAGGAGGCCGCGCAGGGACGCCTGGCGGTCAGGGTCGGGGCGCTCGGAGAAGGCGACCGACGTGTGGCGGAACGCCAGCGCGCTGCACACCGCGAACATCACCACGACCAGCACGGTCACGAGCGGTCCCACGTCCGCGATGGCCAGACCCTGGTAGGCGAAGCGGAGCACGAAGCAGGCGGCCACCGCGGCGGCGAGGGAGCCGACGGCCACACCGATCCGCCGGCCGGTGTAGCCGCCGTCGTGCTCCACCCAGGTCGTCCCGAAGAAGCGCAGGGGCTCGGGCTGGGGGCCCGCGGGGGTGCCGGTGCCGTTTCGGGCGCCGGGTCCCGTGCCGGTTCCGGTGGCCTTGCCCGTGATGGTGCTGGTCTCGTCGCTCACCCGACGATTATCGCTCCGGCGCGGGATCCGCCGGCCACCGCGGGTGTGCTCGGGCGGAGGCGTCGCTCAGGAGCACTTCGCGGCGACGTAGCCGTCGCTGCCGGTGTGTACGTACGCGTCCGACACGAACTGCGCATTGGCGATGTTGTCCCAGACCGTCGAGGTCCCGTAGTAGCCGCTGACCGACTCTCCCTCGGTCTGGCAGCGGATAGGCACACTCGAACCCGCCGGAATCGTGCGGACGATGGGGTAGTGCGTGCCGGGTCCGCTGCGGACATTGACGCTGACGCCGGGTGCCAGCGGATACGTCCGGACGTCCGCCGACGCCTGGGACGCGGCCCCCACCACCGTCAGAAGCGCGGCGGCGAACCCACCGACCAGCGTGGCCCGTCTACCGGACATCGTCTTCACTATCGTTCCCCTCATTCGTCGTCAGGAGCATTTCGGTGCGACATAGCCGTCGCTGCCCGTCTGGACGTAGGCGTCCGAGACGAACTGCCCGTTCGAGATGTTGTCCCAGATGTTGCTCGTGCCGTACGGGCCGGCCACGGACTCTCCCGGGCACTGGCAGTAGATCGGGACACGCGAGCCCGCCGGCAGGGTCCGGACGATGCTGAAGTGGGTGCCCGGACCGCTGCGGACGTTGACGTTGTGGCCCGCTGCGAGCGGGTAGGTGCGCAGCGCCAGCGGCTCGGCGGACAGCTCTTGCGCCTCCGCCGCCCCCGTCGCGCCTGTGACAGCGATGTCTTCCACAGCCATGTCGATCTCCCCCGTTGGATTGGTTCGCGCCAAACTTGTGGCGCGCGCAGAGGCTAGCAAGCCGCCGGGGTTTCGTACGAAGGATCGACTAGGCTCTGCGCGTCGCGCATGCGGTCGAACCCACGGGGGTGAGTGATGCCGCCACAGCGCAGCACTGGTACGGAATCGGAAGCGGAACAACCGCGTTACGCCGGCCAGTATCTGCTGAAGGAGAGACTGGGCTCCGGTGGCATGGGAGTCGTGCATCTGGCGCGGTCCGCCTCCGGGTTGCGGCTGGCCGTCAAGGTCGTGCACGCCGAGTTCTCCCAAGACCCCGAGTTCCGGGGGCGGTTCCGTCAGGAGGTAGCGGCCGCGCGCCGGGTCAGCGGCGCCTTCACCGCGCCCGTGGTGGACGCCGATCCCGACGCCGAACACCCGTGGATGGCAACCCTGTTCATCCCAGGGCCGACACTCGCCGAGCACGTCAAGCGGAACGGCGCGCTGTCCGTCGACCGGCTGCGCCATCTGATGGCCGGGCTCGCCGAGGCGCTGCGGGACATCCACCGGGCCGGTGTCGTCCACCGCGACCTCAAGCCCAGCAACGTCCTGCTGGCGGAGGACGGGCCGAAAGTCATCGACTTCGGCATCTCGCGTCCCGCCGACAGTGAACTCCGGACAGAGACCGGCAAGTTGATCGGCACGCCGCCGTTCATGGCGCCGGAGCAGTTCAGCAGGCCGCGGCATGTCGGGCCGGCCGCGGACGTATTCGCGCTCGGGTCGGTGATCGTGCACGCGGCCACCGGGAGCGGGCCCTTCGATTCGGACAGCCCCTATCTCGTCGCCTACCAAGTCGTGCACGACGAGCCGGACTTGACCGGCGTGCCGGAGGAACTGCACGACCTGGTATCGCGCTGTCTCGCCAAGGAGCCCGAGGACCGGCCCACCCCGGACGAACTGATGACCGCGCTGCGCTCGGTCTCGGCCTCGTACGACACCCGGGCCTTCATTCCCGAACAGCGCACCGGCAGTGGGGAGTCGGTCCCGCAGCCACGGGTGTCGCGTCCGCGGCCGAGGCCCGCGCGGCCGGAGGGTGCCGAGGACCGGACCCATCCGGCTATCCGGAAGAGGGGTGGGAGACGTCGGCGCCTGCCCGCGCTCGTCACGGCCGCCGGGCTCGCCGTCGTCGGTGCCGGCGTCGGTGTCTTCGGTCTCTTCGGCGGACCGCAGAGCCCGGCGGCGCAAGAGCGCACCTCCGCGCCGTCCGGGAGCGCCTTCCGGCCCTGGAATCTCGACCTGAAGGCCTCCGGCTCCAGGGCCGAGGGGCAGCCTCGGTGCACTTACACGCTTCGGGCCTTGCTGTGCGTCCGGCCCGGCGTCCTCGCCGCGGCGATCGACCCGGACGACGGCAAGGTGCTGTGGTCCCGGAGCGACACGGGAACCACGAGCACCTACGCCACCCCGGCCCCTGTCCTGTCCGGCGGGGTCCTGCTGGTCGGCAGCGGGAACGGGAACCGGCTGACCGCGCTGGACCCCGGCACGGGCGCGACACGCTGGAGCCGGGACGTCACGCGCTACGACGGCCGTATCACCCACGTCGCCGGCATGGTCCTGCTCACCGGCCCCGACTCCGAGGTCATCGCCCTGAGCGCCGCCACCGGCGAGGAGAAATGGCGTCACGCCATCCCGGGGGTGCGCCTTCCCCAGTTCCACTCGTTCGAGGACGGCGTCGCCTACGCGGTCTCGACCCCCACGGCGACCGAGACCCGGGTGACCGCCGTGGACCCGAAGACCGGTGCCACGATCTGGCGGCGGACCCTGAACGGGGAGCTCGGCATGGTGGCCGCCCACGACGGGACCGTCTGGTTCACATCGGTCACCATCGACCAGTACACGGATGCCGTCCTGCGCTACGACGTGACGAACCGCAGGATTCACCGCACCGCGCTGCGCATCCCGCAGGCCCAGACGCAGGCGGCCGTACGGGGGGATCTCGCTTATCTGCTGGGACACGACGGTTCGCTGGTCGCCGTGAACACGAAAACGTCGAAGCAGATGTGGCGGGTGGAGACATCCGTCAGCAAGGCGTCGGCCCCCACCGCGGTGGGGCGTCGCCTCTATCTCACGGCGGTGGACGGGCGTCTCGTCGCCGTCGACACCGACCGGGGCGCGTTGCTCGGCCAGACAAGGCCGCGACCGGGCGGCGACCGGGGTTCACTCGTGAGCGCCCTCCCGGCCCCACTGACCGCCGGAACCCACGTCTACGCCACCGCCCCCGACGGCACCCTCTTCGCGGTCGACGGGCGGGATCCCGCCGGCTGGTGAGACGCGGAAGGGGCCGCCCCGGCAGGAGCGGCCCCTTCGTGGCTTCGCGGGCCTGTGCGGCCCGTACGGCTAGCCCAGCTTCGAGACGTCGCGCACCGCGCCCTTGTCCGCGCTCGTCGCCATCGCGGCGTAGGCGCGCAGGGCGGCGGTCACCTTGCGCTCGCGGTTCGCGGGGGCGTAGACGCCGTTCAGGGACTCGCGGCGGGTGGCCAACTCCTCGTCGGACACGAGCAGTTCGATCGAGCGGTTCGGGATGTCGATGCGGATGCGGTCGCCGTCCCGGACGAGGGCGATGGTGCCGCCGGACGCGGCCTCCGGGGACGCGTGGCCGATCGACAGGCCCGAAGTCCCGCCGGAGAAGCGGCCGTCGGTGATCAGGGCGCAGGTCTTGCCGAGGCCGCGGCCCTTGAGGAACGAGGTCGGGTAGAGCATCTCCTGCATACCCGGGCCGCCCTTGGGACCCTCGTAGCGGATGACCACGACGTCGCCGTGCGTGATCTCCTTCTTGAGGATCTTGTCGACGGCCTCGTCCTGCGACTCGCAGACGACCGCCGGGCCCTCGAAGGTCCAGATGGACTCGTCGACACCGGCCGTCTTCACGACACAGCCGTCAACGGCGAGGTTGCCCTTGAGGACCGCGAGACCGCCGTCCTTGGAGTAGGCGTGCTCGGCGGAGCGGATGCAGCCGCCCTCGGCGTCCTCGTCCAGTGCCAGCCAGCGCTCGGACTGGGAGAAGGCCTCGGAGGAGCGGACACCGCCGGGGGCCGCGTGCCACAGCTCGATCGCCTCGGGGGACGGGGAACCGGCGCGCACGTCCCACGTCTTGAGCCAGTCGGACAGGGACGGGCTGTGGACGGAGTGGACGTCCTCGTTGAGCAGGCCGGCGCGGTGCAGTTCGCCGAGGAGGGCGGGGATGCCGCCGGCGCGGTGCACGTCCTCCATGTAGTACGTGCGGTCCTTGGCGACGTTCGGGGCGACCTTGGCGAGGCACGGCACCCGGCGCGAGACCGCGTTGATCTCGTCCAGGCCGAAGGGCACGCCCGCCTCCTGGGCGGCGGCCAGCAGGTGCAGGATCGTGTTGGTGGAGCCGCCCATGGCGATGTCGAGGGCCATGGCGTTCTCGAAGGCCGCGTGGGTGGCGATGTTGCGCGGCAGGACCGACTCGTCGTCCTGGTCGTAGTAGCGGCGCGTGATGTCGACGACCGTGCGGGCCGCGTCCTCGTACAGGCCCTTGCGGGCGGTGTGGGTGGCGAGGACCGAGCCGTTGCCGGGCAGGCTCAGGCCGATGGCCTCGGTCAGGCAGTTCATCGAGTTGGCGGTGAACATGCCGGAACAGGAGCCGCAGGTCGGACAGGCGTTCTCCTCGATACGGAGGATGTCCTCGTCCGAGATCGTGTCGTTCACGGCGTCGGAGATCGCGTCGACCAGGTCGAGCGTGCGGACCGTGCCGTCGACCAGGGTGGCGCGGCCGGACTCCATGGGGCCGCCGGAGACGAAGACCGCCGGGATGTTCAGGCGCAGGGCGGCCATGAGCATGCCGGGCGTGATCTTGTCGCAGTTCGAGATGCAGATCAGGGCGTCGGCGCAGTGCGCCTCGACCATGTACTCCACGGAGTCCGCGATCAGGTCGCGGGAGGGCAGGGAGTACAGCATGCCGCCGTGGCCCATCGCGATGCCGTCGTCGACCGCGATCGTGTTGAACTCGCGGGCGATGCCACCGGCGGCCGTGATGGCCGCGCTGACGATCCGGCCGACGGGCTGGAGGTGGGTGTGCCCGGGCACGAACTCCGTGAAGGAGTTGGCGACCGCGATGATCGGCTTCCGTCCGATGTCCGCACCCGGTACACCGGAGGCACGCATAAGGGCGCGTGCGCCCGCCATGTTGCGGCCGTGGGTGACTGTGCGGGACCTCAGCTCGGGCATCGTCGCTCGCTCCTTCGGAGAGTTAAGACTGGAGTCGAGCGTACGCCGGTGCTCCAGGATCCGGACAGGCCGTCCGCATCCCGGGACGCGCGTCTCGCCCAGCGGCTGTCCCGGGAGGGGGTCCGCGCAGGTCGGCGGCGTCCGCCGAGGTGGGGTCGCCCCGACGGACGCCTCACTCGCTCATGGGTTCGTCAGGTGTCCCTGCACCACGGGCGCCACTCTGTCCACGATGCGCTCCAGGTCCGCCGAGGCCAGCGGCTCGACCTTGATGACGTAGCGCAGCATCGCGACCCCGACGAGCTGGGCCGCCGCGAGTTCCGCGCGCAGCTCCGCGTCCGGGACGTCGAGCCCGCCCGCGATGCGGCGCAGGAGCTGGGCGGCGACGAGACGGCGGAAGACGGCGGCCGCGGTGTCGTTGTTCACCGCGGAGCGGACGATCGCGAGCAGCGGGGTACGGCTCGTGGGGTTCTCCCAGATGCCGAGGACGAAGCGGGTCAGGCGTTCGCCGACGCCGTCGAGGGGACCGTCGACGATCTTCTCGGGTGCGTCGAGCGCGGGGGCGACGGCGACCTCGATGGCCGCCTCGAAGACCTGTTCCTTGGTGCCGAAGTAGTGGTGCACGAGGGCCGGGTCCACGCCGGCGGACTTGGCGATGCCGCGGATCGACGTCTTCTCGTAGCCGCGCTCGGAGAACTCCTCGCGGGCCGCCTCCAGGATGCGGTCACGGGTGGCGGGGCCGGCCTCGGTCTGGGTACGGGTGGGGCGTCCCCGGCCGCGGCGGGGGGCGGCGTCCGTCATCCGCGGGGCACCTTCACGGCCGAGGCGAGGTGGAGCCGGGTGAAGGCGAGGGCCTCGGCGAGGTCGGCCTCGCGCTCCGCGCTGGACATCGCCCGGCGGGTGTTGACCTCGATGACGACATGGCCGTCGAAGCCGGAGAGCGCGAGGCGGTCCAGGAGTTCCGCGCAGGGCTGGGTGCCGCGGCCGGGGACCAGGTGCTCGTCCTTGCTGGATCCGTTGCCGTCGGCGAGGTGGACGTGTCCGAGGCGGTCGCCCATGCGGTCGATCATCTGCAGGGCGTCGGTGCGGGCGGTCGCGGTGTGGCTGAGGTCGATCGTGAAGTGGCGGTAGTCGTCCTTCGTCACGTCCCAGTCGGGGGCGTACGCGAGCATCTCGCGGTCGCGGTAGCGCCACGGGTACATGTTCTCGACGGCGAATCGCACGTCCGTCTCGTCGGCCATGCGCCAGATGCCGGTGACGAAGTCACGGGAGTACTGGCGCTGCCAGCGGAACGGGGGGTGGACCACGACGGTGCTCGCGCCGAGCTTCTCGGCGGCGGCCTTCGCGCGCTGGAGCTTGGTCCAGGGGTCGGTGGACCAGACACGCTGGGTGATCAGCAGGCAGGGGGCGTGGACGGCGAGGATCGGCATCCGGTGGTAGTCGCTGAGGCGGCGCAGCGCGTCGATGTCCTGGCTGACGGGGTCGGTCCACACCATGACCTCGACGCCGTCGTATCCGAGGCGCGCGGCGATCTCGAAGGCCGTCGCGGTCGACTCCGGGTACACGGAGGCCGTGGACAGCGCGACCTTCGCATCCGGGATCCGCACGACTGGTTCTGCCACGAGGGACAGCGTACGGGGTGCCTCCGGCGGTTGGGCGGGGGTGGCGGGCCTGGCCGAGAGGCTCCTGTTCGGCCTCGGTGGGGGTTTCCCGGGCCTGCCGCCCGGGGGTGTACGGGCCTGCCGGCCTGGGACGCTCCGGCCTCCGGCCGGGGGTGGGGTTCGGCTCCCGGCGGGTGGGGGCGGGGGGCTTGGGGCGGGGCGCGCTTGTGATCGATGCCACGGCCCTGCCGGGCGTTCTGGGGGGGGGGCTGCCCTCGGGGCGTTTCTATCGACCCGACGCGGGGGCGGCCATCGCCGTGGGGGCCAGGGGCGTCGGCGGGCATCCCTCGCGGGGGGCTGGGCGCGCCGTTCCTCGCGCCCCTGCAAGGGGGTCCGCCCTTGGGGCGTTCCCATGGGGCCGGCGGGTCGGCGACCCATCGCCGTGGGGGGGCGGGGGCCTTGGCGGGCTTCCCTCGCAGGGGGCTGGGCGCGCAGTTCCTCGCGCCCCTTCAGGGGGGTCTGCCCTCAGGGCGCTTCTATCGACCCGGCGCGGAGGCGGCCATCGCCGCGGGGGCGGGGGCGGGCTTCCCTCGCAGGGGGGCTCGGGGCGCCGGTTCCTGCGGCCCTTGGGGGCCCGGGCCGGGTCCCCTCTCCTCTTACTCCGACGCCATCTGGTCCAGGCGTCGGAGGATGACGCCCTCTCTCAGGGCCCAGGGGCAGATTTCCAGGGTTTCCACGCCGAAGAGGTCCATGGCGGCCTCGGCGACGAGCGCGCCGGCGAGGAGCTGGCCTGAGCGGCCCGGGGAGACGCCCGGCAGCTCGGCGCGTTCGTCGACGGTCATGGACGCGAGGCGGGGGACCCAGTCCTCCAGCGAGCGGCGCTTGAGCTCGCGCTGGACGTAGAGGCCGTCGGTGGAGCGGGCGGCGCCGGCGATCCGGGCGAGCTGCTTGAACGTCTTCGAGGTGGCGACCACGTGGTCCGGGGCGCCGAAGCGGCTGAACTCCCCGACCGTCCGCGCGATCTGGGCCCGCACATGCCGGCGCAGCACCCGCACGGCCGCCGGGTCCGCCGGGTCGGCGGGCAGCCAGCCCGCGGTGAGCCGGCCGGCACCGAGCGGCAGCGACACCGCGGCGTCCGGCTCCTCGTCCATGCCGTACGCGATCTCCAGGGAACCGCCGCCGATGTCGAGGACGAGCAGCTTGCCCGCGGACCAGCCGAACCAGCGGCGGGCCGCCAGGAAGGTGAGCCGCGCCTCCTCGGCGCCGGTGAGGACCTGGAGCTCGACGTCGGTCTCGTCCTTCACCCGGGCGAGAACCTCGTCGGCGTTGCCGGCCTCGCGCACGGCGGACGTGGCGAACGGGAGCAGGGCCTCGACACCCTTGTCCTCGGCGGCCTCCAGGGCGTCCTGGACGGTCTCGATCAGCTTGTCGACGCCTTCGGGGCCGATCGCGCCGTTCTCGTCGAGCAGTTGGGCAAGCCGCAGATCGGCCTTGTGCGAATGCGCGGGCAGCGGTCGGGCGCCGGGGTGGGCGTCCACCACCAGCAGATGCACCGTGTTCGAACCCACGTCGAGGACACCGAGTCTCATGTACGGAACGCTACTGCCAGCAGCGCCGTTCACGTGGGGCGGGGCGAAAGCCCACGTCGAACGGTGACCCGCGGGCGACCACGAGAGCGTCCCCGGAGCGGTCCGAAGCGACTTACCCTGGACGCGTGCCAAAGACGAAAAAGGCGAAGTCCGACAAATCGGCCGAAGGCTCCGCGCAGGCGAAGGCCGCCAAGTCCAGGAAGCCCGAGAAGAAGAGCGACGAGAAGGGGCTCGACTTCGCTCGCGCGTGGGTGGAGTTCCCCGATCCCGCCGACGACGAGCAGGTCTTCCGGTGCGATCTGACCTGGCTGACCTCCCGGTGGAACTGCATCTTCGGGAGCGGCTGCCAGGGCATCCAGGCGGGCCGTGCCGACGACGGCTGCTGCACGCTGGGGGCGCACTTCTCCGACGAGGACGACGAGAAGCGGGTGGCCGGGCACGTGGCCCGGCTCACGCCGGAGATCTGGCAGCACCATGACGTGGGCACGGAGACGGGCTGGGTGTCCAAGGACGAGGACGGCGACCGCCAGACCCGCCCGTACGAGGGCTCCTGCATCTTCCAGAACCGTCCCGGCTTCGCCGGTGGCGCGGGCTGCTCGTTGCACATCCTGGCCGTCAAGGAGGGACGCGAGCCGCTGGAGACCAAGCCGGACGTCTGCTGGCAACTCCCGGTACGGCGCACGTACGAGTGGATCGACCGGCCCGACGACACCCGGGTGCTCCAGGTCTCCATCGGCGAGTACGACCGCCGTGGCTGGGGACCGGGCGGCCACGACCTGCACTGGTGGTGCACGTCGGCGACCTCGGCGCACGGCGCCGGCGACCCGGTGTACGTCTCGTACCGTCCGGAGCTGATCGAGCTGATGGGCGAGGCGGGATACGACCGCCTGGCCCGGCTCTGCGAGGAGCGGCTGGCTTCGCAGCTCCCGCTGCTGGCCCCGCACCCCGCGGATCCGGTGGACTGAGCAACCCGCGGACGCGAGCGGCGGGTCCGGGCGCTACGGCGCGCCCGTTCCCGGGTCGCCGCCCTCGCCCGGCGGCGCCGAAGAGTCTCCCGGGTCCGGGGAGGACGTGTCGGTGGCGGTGTCCGTCGGTGACGGGTCGGTCGGCGTCGGTGACGGGTCCTGGCTGGGGGTGGCGGCCGGTGTGGATCCCGGTCCCGAGGGGGTCGGAGTGCTCGCCGCGGGGTCCGGCTTCCCGCCGGGGTGGGTCGCGCCCGCCTTGCCGTACCCGGTGATCGTGACCACCGCGCCCGCCGGGGCGATCGCCACCCGCGCGGTCCAGTGACCCGCCGGCTCGCGCAGGTGATCGACGTACACCTTCACCGTCAGCGACTCGCCCGGATCGAGGGTTCCCGAGGACTGGCTGAGGTAGAGCCAGGCCGCGCCGGTGCGCGCGGACCAGCGGACCGGGGAACTGCCGGACGCGGTCAGCTTGACCAGGGTCGTGTCGCCGCTGGTCCCGGCCGCCACCGCCAGATGTCCCGGGGTCGCTCCGCGGGCGCTGACGACCTCGACGGACACGTCCGAGGACCCGGCACCCGCGGCGGAGCGGGCGCCGGGTCCCGTGCTGGCGTTTCCGGCGTTCTCGTAGCCGCCGGCCTGCCCGCCGTCCAGACCCTCGGAGTCCTGGGCCTCGCTCGTGCTGGCCGGGCGGCCGTCCACGCTCTCGCCGGTCAGGGGCGCGCCGCGGTAGGCGGCCCAGAGGGCGAGAACGGGCGCGGCGACCACGGTGGCGACGATCGTCGTCGTGACGGCCCGCGCGCGCAGGCGGTCTCTTCGGGCGGCGTGGTCCTTGGGGTCCATCGGAAAGCCGCGCCGGTCGAAGCGCGGGGCGCTGCTCCGCGCGCGGGGGGCGTGCGCCATCGCGGTGCACAGGGCCGCTTGCGGGGCCCGGAGCACGGGAAGCGCCGCGGGCGTGACGCTGGTGCCGGGCCAGGCGCCGGGGACCGCGCGTTCGGCGGTGCGGCGGCAGCGCGGGCAGTCGTCGACGTGCCGGACCAGCTCGCCGCGCAGGGTGGTGCTCAGCACGAGCCGGCTGTCGCCGGTGAGCCGGGCGACGCTGGGGCAGGCGCCGGTCTCCACGACGGCGAGGGCCGCCCGGGTGCGTTCGACCTCGCAGGCGGCGGAGGCGAGCAGTTCGCGCGCCACGGCGAGGTCGATGCCGAGGACGGCGGCGACCTCGTGGGCGGCGAGCTGGTGGCGCACCGCGAGTTCGAGCGCCTCGCGCTGTTCCGGGGTGGTCCCGGCGGCCTCCGGCCAGGCCAGCAGGGAGAGTTCGCGACGGCGGTGGTCCTGGACCTCCTCGGGCACGGGAGCGGCGCTCAGCACCTCGGCCGCGCGCCGGTCGGCGGCTGCCTTGCGCGCCGCGTCCGGAGCGGCCCCTTCACGGGCTCCGCCCGCGGTTCCTGGTGGGGTGCTCTTCCGGGGTGTGTGCCGCCCGGAGGCGTGCGCAGCCTGGCGCCTGCGCCGGGCTTCCGTGAGCTTGCGCAGACAGGACCAGCGGGCGAGCGCGTAGAGCCAGGCCCTGCGGTCGCCCGCCGCCTCGGGGCCGCGCGGGCCGCGCCGCTCGGCGAGCGCGAGGGCGTCCCCCAGGGCGGCGGTGGCCGCGTCGTGGTCGCACAGCACGGACAGGCAGTAGGTGAACAGGCCGTCCAGATAGGGCTCGTACCGCGCGGGGGGACGCTGGACCAGGGCGCGGGGGGTCGCGCCACGGGGCACGGCCGTCCGCTTGCGCGCGGCTCCGTGCGCCCGGTGTGCGCCGGTGGTGTGTGTGGAGGTCTCCGGACTGCTGCTCATCACCCGTGCGACCGTAGGTGCCCGGGGCCAGGCCCTTCCTGCACCTTGAGCACATTTAATCCGTACGGGTGAAACGATCCCTCATAAGGGGACAGGAACCCTCGACCCCTGGCCTGGGCCGTCACCGGCGGCAATGGCAGTCCATGGCAGATGGGACGATGCCGGGCCCGCACGAGGGCCGGTCGCGCGGGGGTGGGAACGGGGCACGGGGGCTCGCGGCACGGTTCAGCAGGAGCGGGGGCGGGAGCGGGGCGGGAGCGGGAGCAGGGACTGGGCAGGGCAGGGCAAGGGCCGAACCGGGGCCGGTGCCGGGCCCTGAGCCGGGGAGCGGGTGGGTTCGTACCGTCGCGTGCCGGGTTGTCAGTGGCTACGGCTACGGTTCGGTCATGGCTGCCCGTACGAAAACCGCGAAGGACCGGCCGTCCTACCGCTGCACCGAGTGCGGCTGGCAGACGGCCAAATGGCTCGGCCGCTGCGCCGAATGCCAGGCATGGGGGACGGTCGAGGAGTACGGCGCGCCCGCCGTCCGCACGACGGCACCGGGCCGGGTCACCACGTCCGCGGTGCCCATCGGGCAGGTCGACGGCCGTCAGGCCACCGCCCGCAGCACCGGCGTGCCCGAGCTGGACCGCGTCCTCGGCGGCGGTCTCGTGCCCGGAGCCGTCGTCCTCGTCGCGGGCGAGCCCGGCGTCGGCAAGTCCACGCTGCTGCTGGACGTGGCGGCCAAGTCGGCGAGTGACGAACACCGCACCCTGTATGTGACGGGCGAGGAGTCGGCGAGCCAGGTGCGGCTGCGCGCGGACCGCATCAAGGCGATCGACGACCACCTCTACCTCGCCGCGGAGACCGACCTGTCGGCCGTCCTCGGCCATCTGGACGCGGTGAAGCCGTCGCTGCTCATCCTGGACTCCGTCCAGACCATCGCCTCCCCGGAGATCGACGGCGCGCCCGGCGGCATGGCCCAGGTCCGTGAGGTGGCGGGCGCGCTCATCCGCGCATCCAAGGAGCGCGGCATGTCCACCCTGCTCGTGGGCCACGTCACCAAGGACGGCGCGATCGCCGGACCCCGGCTGCTCGAACACCTCGTGGACGTCGTCCTGTCCTTCGAGGGCGACCGGCACGCGCGCCTGAGACTCGTCCGAGGGGTCAAGAACCGCTACGGCACGACGGACGAGGTCGGCTGCTTCGAGCTGCACGACGAAGGCATCACGGGGCTCACCGACCCGTCGGGGCTCTTCCTGACGCGCCGCGCCGAGCCCGTCCCGGGCACCTGTCTGACCGTCACCCTCGAAGGCCGCCGTCCGCTGGTCGCCGAGGTCCAGGCGCTCACGGTGGACTCCCAGATCCCCTCCCCGCGCCGTACGACCTCCGGTCTGGAGACCTCCCGCGTCTCGATGATGCTCGCCGTCCTGGAGCAGCGCGGCCGGATCAGCGCTCTCGGCAAGCGGGACATCTACTCGGCGACGGTCGGCGGTGTGAAGCTCACCGAGCCCGCCGCGGACCTCGCCGTCGCCCTGGCGCTGGCCTCCGCCGCCAGTGACGTCCCGCTGCCGAAGAACCTCGTCGCGATCGGCGAGGTGGGGCTCGCGGGCGAGGTCAGGCGGGTCACGGGCGTCCAGCGCCGGCTGGCCGAAGCCCATCGTCTGGGCTTCACCCACGCCCTCGTACCGACCGATCCGGGCAAGGTCCCCGCCGGCATGAAGGTCCTGGAAGTGGCCGACATCGGCGCGGCTCTGAGTGTCCTTCCGCGCTCGCGTCGCAGAGAGGCCCCACGGGACGAGGAGCAGCGCCGGTAGACTTTGCCCTGGTCTCGCCCGTCCGTACGAAACGAGGGCGACCGAAAACCTGCGACCGGAGGAGTGCAGTGGCAGCCAACGACCGGGCAGCAGCTCCCGGAAAGTCCGGCGGGAGCTCCGGTGCCGATGGCCTGATGCGCGCCTCACTGAGCGCCGTGGCACCCGGCACGGCACTGCGCGACGGGCTGGAGCGGATCCTCCGGGGCAACACGGGCGGACTCATCGTGCTCGGCTCCGACAAGACCGTCGAAGCGATGTGCACGGGTGGATTCGTCCTGGATGTCGAGTTCACCGCGACCCGGCTGCGCGAGCTGTGCAAGCTCGACGGCGGCATCGTGCTCGACAAGGACATCACCAAAATCCTCCGGGCGGGTGTGCAGCTCGTGCCCGACCCGACGATCCCGACGGAGGAGACGGGCACCCGGCACCGCACCGCGGACCGGGTGAGCAAGCAGGTCGGCTTCCCCGTCGTCTCGGTCTCCCAGTCGATGCGGCTGATCGCCCTGTACGTGGACGGTCACCGCCGTGTGCTGGAGGACTCCGCCGCGATCCTCTCCCGCGCCAACCAGGCCCTGGCCACCCTGGAGCGGTACAAGCTCCGTCTCGACGAGGTCGCGGGGACGCTGTCGGCGCTGGAGATCGAGGACCTCGTCACGGTCCGGGACGTCTCCGCGGTCGCCCAGCGTCTGGAGATGGTGCGCCGCATCGCCACCGAGATCGCCGAGTACGTCGTGGAACTGGGCACGGACGGACGGCTGCTGACCCTCCAGCTCGACGAGCTGATCGCCGGCGTCGAGCCCGACCGCGAGCTGGTCGTCCGGGACTACGTGCCCGAGCCGACCGCCAAGCGTTCCCGCACGGTCGACGAGGCGTTGTTCGAGCTGGACGCGCTCGCCCACGGCGAGCTGCTCGAACTCTCCACGGTGGCCAAGGCGTTGGGGTACACGGGCTCGCCCGAGGCACTCGACTCCGCGGTCTCCCCGCGCGGCTTCCGCCTCCTCGCCAAGGTGCCCCGCCTGCCCGGAGCGATCATCGACCGGCTCGTGGAGCACTTCGGCGGGCTCCAGAAGCTGCTCGCCGCGAGCGTGGACGATCTCCAGACGGTCGACGGCGTGGGCGAGGCGCGGGCCCGCAGCGTCCGCGAGGGCCTGTCCCGTCTCGCGGAGTCCTCGATCCTGGAGCGTTACGTCTAGGTCCTGCGGCGTTACGTCCAGATCCTGGAGCGTCATGTCCAGATCCTGGAGCGCCGTGTCCGGGAGTTCTTCAGGAATCCTCGTCGCGGACCGGTACGGCGTCCGCGGCCCGGCCACGGGCGGTCGGTCCGGGCCTCGGGTTCACCGGGGCCCGCTCCCGTCGGCCGAGGGTGCAGCTCAGTCCTTGGACAGGACGAACGACGCCTGCGCCTTCGCCAGCCCGGGGGCCTTCGCCTCGACCAGGTAGGTACCCGCGGGGGCGGACCCCGGAGGGGGCGTGGCGCACGCGGGGGCGCCGGGCTTGCGGTCCCACTTCACCGTGTGGACGGCCTGGCCGCCGGCCGGAACACGCAGGAAGAAGCCCGCGGCGTCCTTGGGGCAGTCGTCCGAGGCCCAGATGTCCTCGTCGGCGCCCGCCTGAGTGATCGTCAGAACCGCGTTCTTCGGGCCGACATCGACCTTGCAGGCGCTGCCCGAACTGTTCCTGGCGACGATCTCGATCTCGGGCTGCTCGCCGGGAGCGTAGGTGTTGCGCAGGCTCTTGAGCGTCAACTTGACGTTCGCCGGGGTGCAGTTGGGGACGGTGGAACCGGCCGGGAGCCGGTCGGCCGCCTCGCCGCCGTTCTTGGACCCGTCGTCGGAACCGCCGCCGGCGCTGTCGCCGGATCCCGTGGAGCCGTCGCCCGAACCGTCACCCGAGCCGTCACCGGAACCACCGCCCGACGCCCCGCCGCTGTCGCTTCCGCTCCCGCCGCCGTCACCGCCGCCGCTCGACTCGTCGCGGCCGCCCGGGTGTTGGCTGATCGCGGGGCCCGAACCGGAGGGGCCCGGCGTGATCGAGGACACGGGGTTCTTGCCGTTCGAACCACCGGCGCCGTTGTTTCCGCCGCCTCCGGTGCCGACCACCCAGACGGTGAGGATCGCCAACAGCCCTAGTACGGACAGCAGAACGGCCCTCCGACGCCAGTAGATGGTGGAGGGTAGCGGCCCGACCGGATTGCGCAGAGATCCCACGGCGCAAACTGTACGAGAGATCGGGGGCGCCGCAGGCCCCACCCGCCGCCCCCGTACCAACTTTTCCGGATCATCATCCCGGCGGACATCCGTTCCGGCGCCGTGGCGGTCACCGGGTGCGGTCTTTCACCACCGCCCGCCCCCGGCGTCGTCCCCGCATCGTCACTGCCGCATGGCAGGATCGACCTTGCCATGACTGCACCCACCAAGCCCACCGGGCCCACCCGGCACGCCCCCGGCGAGGACCTCCACACCCCCGTCATCGCCTGGTTCGACGAGCACGCCCGCGATCTGCCCTGGCGGCATCCCGATGCCGGCCCCTGGGCGGTGATGGTCAGCGAGTTCATGCTCCAGCAGACCCCCGTCAACCGCGTCCTGCCCGTGTACGAGCAGTGGCTGGCGCGCTGGCCGCGCCCCGCCGATCTGGCGAAGGACGCGCCCGGGGAGGCGGTCCGGGCCTGGGGGCGGCTCGGCTATCCGCGCCGCGCCCTGCGGCTGCACGGCGCCGCGGTGGCCATAACGGAACGGCACGGCGGCGACGTACCGACGGATCACGCGCAGTTGCTGGCACTGCCCGGCATCGGGGAGTACACGGCGGCGGCGGTCGCGTCGTTCGCGTACGGCCAGCGCCATCCCGTCCTGGACACGAACGTCCGCAGGGTCTTCGCCCGGGCCGTCACCGGCGTGCAGTACCCGCCGAACGCCACCACGGCCGCCGAGCGCAGGCTCGCCCGCGCCCTGCTGCCCGAGAGCGAGAGCACGGCGGCGCGCTGGGCCGCCGCCTCGATGGAGCTCGGCGCGCTGGTCTGCACGGCGAAGAACGAGACCTGTCACCGCTGCCCGATCGCCGCGCAGTGTGCCTGGCGGCTGGCCGGCAAGCCCGAGCACGACGGGCCGCCGCGCAAGGGCCAGACGTACGCGGGCACGGACCGCCAGGTGCGCGGCAAGCTGCTGGCCGTCCTGCGGGAGGCGCATGTGCCGGTCCCGCAGACCGCGCTGGACCGGGTGTGGGACGAGCCGGTGCAGCGGGGCCGCGCCCTCGACGGGCTCGTGGCCGACGGACTGGTCGAACCGCTCCCCGGCGGTCTGTATCGGCTGCCCCTCACCTGAGACAGACGCCATAACCGGTTCAACCATGACATAGAGCCACCTTCCCCTACCCCGTACCTACAGCCGTTACACAACCGACGGACAGCCGAGTGCTGGCCGCAGGCTGTCTCGGACAACCCCGTGACAACCCCTCCGTAGCTTCAGTGCCGTACCGAGGAAGCGCCGTCCCACCAGAGGCGGCGGCGGTACGCAGGCAACGGACAACCGGCAGCGGGCAGGCCGGAAACGGGGACGGAGGCGGTTGATCATGGCGCAGGGCGAGGTGCTCGAATTCGAGGAGTACGTCCGAACCCGGCAGGACGCGCTGCTGCGCAGCGCCCGCCGCCTGGTCCCCGATCCGGTCGACGCCCAGGACCTGCTCCAGACGGCGCTCGTGCGGACGTACGGCCGCTGGGAGGGCATCGCGGACAAGCGTCTCGCCGACGCCTATCTGCGCCGGGTGATGATCAATACGCGGACCGAGTGGTGGCGGGCCCGCAAACTCGAAGAGGTGCCCACCGAGCAACTGCCGGACGCGTCCGTGGAGGACGCCACCGAGCAGCACGCGGACCGCGCGCTGCTGATGGACATCATGAAGGTGCTGGCACCCAAGCAGCGCAGTGTCGTGGTGCTGCGACACTGGGAGCAGATGTCCACGGAGGAGACGGCCGCCGCGCTCGGCATGTCGGCCGGAACGGTCAAGAGCACGCTGCACCGGGCGCTGGCCCGGCTCCGTGAGGAGCTGGAGAGCCGCGACCTGGACGCACGCGCGCTCGAACGTGAGGAGCGGGAGCGTTGCGCGGCGTAGGAGCCCGGGCCAGAACGGCCCTGACGGCGGGGAGTTCGGCGGCGGCCGGGCTCGCCGCCCTCGGCCTTTTCGTCACCGCGTGCGCCACCGGCGGCACCGGTGCCCGCGACGAAGGGCCGGCGGGCAACGACGCGGTGGCCAAGGGCAGCATCAAGCCCGTCGTCTCCGGCACTCCGTCCAAGGCCCCGAAGCGCGTGGACGCGGTCAAGCTCGTCAAGGCCGATCCGGAGGTCAGCGCGGCGGTCAAGCGCGACCTGAAGCCGTGTGTCGGCGACGAGTACCCGGTCGACACGTCGTACGGCGACCTGACCGGCGGGGCCTCGAACGACATCGTGATCAACGTGATGACCTGTGCGGACGCCGTGGGTGTCGGCAGTTACGTCTATCGCGAGAAGAACGGCCGGTACGAGAACGTCTTCAAGGCCGAGGAGCCTCCGGTCTACGCCGAGATCGACCGGGGTGATCTCGTGGTCACCCAGCAGCTCTACGAGAAGGGCGACCCGGTGTCGTACCCGTCGAGCGAAGAAGTGATCACCTACCGCTGGACCTCGGCGCGCTTCGTCGAACAGTCCAGGATCCACAACGACTACAGCAACGCGGTGGGCGGCTCCTCCTCGCCCGCCCCGGACGCGAACTGAGAACGCGGAGCAGCCGGATGGCAGAGCAGACCCACGTCCTGTTCGTCGAGGACGACGACGTCATCCGCGAGGCCACACAACTCGCCCTGGAGCGCGACGGCTTCGCGGTCACGGCCATGCCCGACGGACTCTCGGGCCTGGAGGCGTTCCGCGCCGACCGTCCCGACATCGCCCTGCTGGACGTGATGGTCCCCGGGCTCGACGGTGTGTCGCTGTGCCGCCGTATCCGCGACGAGTCGACCGTGCCGGTCATCATGCTGTCCGCGCGCGCCGACTCGATCGACGTCGTGCTCGGTCTGGAGGCCGGCGCCGACGACTATGTGACCAAGCCGTTCGACGGTGCCGTGCTGGTCGCCCGGATCCGCGCGGTGCTGCGCCGGTTCGGGCACGCGAGCGGCGGCGCGGGCGCGGCGGCCGACGGCGGTGCGCCGGTGGAGGGCGGGGTGCTCGTCTTCGGTGAGCTGGAGGTCGACACGGAGGGCATGGAGGTGACCCGGGGCGGTACGCCGGTGGCGCTGACGCCCACCGAGATGCGGCTGCTGCTGGAGTTCTCGTCCGCGCCGGGGACGGTGCTGAGCCGCGACAAACTGCTGGAGCGGGTGTGGGACTACGGCTGGGGCGGGGACACCCGGGTCGTCGACGTCCATGTGCAGCGGCTGCGTACGAAGATCGGCCAGGACCGTATCGAGACGGTCCGCGGCTTCGGCTACAAGTTGAAGGCCTGAGCACGCCATGCGGGGGATTTTTCAGCGCTCCGCTCCGGGGAGGCCTTCGGCCGTGGGGCGGGTTCCGGTTCCGGGCGGGCGGGCGGAAGCGGGGGGTGGCGTGGGCACGGGTGCGCGCGACGGAGCGGATGCCGACGGGGACGATGTTCTCGGCGGGGGCCGGAGACCGGGCAGGGCCGGCGGCCGGGGCATCGGCATAGGGATCGACCGGTGCGCGGATTCGGGTACGAGTATCCGTACGGGCATCCGCTGGAAGCTCAGCACGGCGATCGCCCTGGTCGGCGCGCTGGTCGCCGTCGCGCTGAGCCTGGTCGTGCACAACGCGGCCCGCGTCTCGATGCTGGACAACTCGCGCGACCTCGCCGACGAGCGCATCCAGCTCGCCGAGCGCATGTACGGGCCGGGCCGGCCGCCGCCGTTCGGCGCCAAGATAGACGACCCCTCCATTCCGGCGGACCTGATCGCGAAGGTCTCGGAGGGGCGGCGGGCGACCTACGTCTCCGACAGCTCGAACGGCGTGCCGGACATCTGGGCCGCCGTCCCGCTCAGGAACGGCCAGGTGCTGTCCTGGCACGAGCGCTTCACGGACCGCAACGCGGACGTGATGAAGGATCTCGACCAGGCGCTGATCATCGGCTCGATCGCGGTCGTCCTCGGCGGCAGCGCTCTCGGCGTGCTGATCGGCGGGCAGCTCTCGCGGCGGCTGCGCAAGGCGGCGGCCGCGGCGAACCGGGTCGCCAAGGGCGAGCCGGACGTCCGGGTGCGGGATGCGATCGGCGGTGTCGTGCTCGACGAGACCGATGATCTGGCGCGGGCCGTGGACGCCATGGCCGACGCGCTCCAGCAGCGTCTCGAGGCCGAGCGCCGGGTGACCGCCGACATCGCCCATGAACTGCGTACTCCGGTGACCGGGCTGCTCACGGCGGCCGAACTCCTGCCGCCCGGGCGGCCCACCGAGCTCGTACGGGACCGTGCGCAGGCCATGCGCACGCTCGTCGAGGACGTCCTGGAGGTCGCCCGGCTCGACGGGGCCTCCGAACGGGCCGAGCTGCAGGACATCATGCTCGGCGAGTTCGTGGCCCGGCGGATCGCCGCCAGGGGGGCGGACGTCGAGGTGCGGGTGGTGCACGAGTCGGAGGTCACGACGGATCCGCGCCGGCTGGAGCGTGTCCTGCTCAACCTGCTGGCGAACGCGGCCCGGCACGGCAGGCCGCCGATCGAGGTCACGGTCGAGGGCCGGGTCATCCGCGTCCGCGACCACGGCCCGGGTTTCCCCGAGAAGCTTCTCGCCGAGGGGCCGAGCCGGTTCCGGACCGGCAGCACCGACCGCGCGGGCGACGGCCACGGGCTCGGCCTCACCATCGCCGCGGGTCAGGCCCGGGTGCTCGGCGCACGGCTGACCTTCCGCAACGTCCGGCCCGCCGGGGCTCCGGAAGGCGTGCCCGCCGAGGGCGCTGTCGCGGTGCTGTGGCTGCCGGAGCACGCGCCGACGAGCACCGGGAGCTACCCGGTGCTGCCGATGTCCGGGAAGTAGACACCGCGGTCACGAGGCCTGTCGCCGCCTCGGCGGACGACCGGCTCCGTGCACGGGAGAAGGCCCCCGGGGCGGACAACGCCGGGGGCCTTCTGTGTGAGGAGTCCAGGGGCCGGGAGGGCAGGCCCCGCGATCAGGTCAGACCGGCTCGGGGAGCTGGACCTGGGGTGCGTCGTCCGGCGTGCCACCCTCGCCGGGCTTGGGCGCGCCCGCCCCCTTGAGGGCGACCTCCTTGACGAACACCGACGAGATCATCACGATCACGGCCACCGACGCGCCCAGCAGGAAGGCCGAATGCGTACCGGCCGACACCGCGTGCTGGTAGGCCTCGCGCGCCGCCGCCGGCAGCTTCGCCAGGCTCGCCGCGTCGAGCTGCGGGGACTGCTCGGTGATCTTCGAGCCCAGTGCGCCGGCCTTCTCGGCCATGACGTCCTTGACGCGGTTGTTGAACAGCGCGCCCATGATGGCGACACCGAACGACGAGCCGAGCGTACGGAACAGGGTGGTGGAGGAGGACGCGACGCCCATGTCCTTCATCTCCACGCTGTTCTGCGCCACCAGCATGGTGACCTGCATCAGGCAGCCCATGCCCAGACCGAGGACGGCCATGTCGACGCCGGACATGAAACGGGTGGTGTCCGTGTCCATCGTCGACAGCAGGTAGAGGCCGATCACCATCAGCACACCGCCGATGACGGGGAAGATCTTGTAGCGGCCGGTGGCGGTGGTGACCCGGCCGGCGACCATCGACGTCACGAGCATCGCGCCGAGCATGGGCAGCAGGAGCAGACCGGAGTTGGTCGCGGACGCGCCCTGTACCGCCTGCTGGTAGAGCGGCAGGAACAGCGTGGCGCCGAACATGGCGAAGCCGGTGACGAACCCGATGATCGACATGAGGGTGAAGTTGCGGCTGCGGAAGATGTGCAGCGGCACGATCGGCTCGGCGGCCTTGGTCTGCCAGAAGACGAACCCGACCAGCGCGGCGACGCCGAGGCCGATGAGCTCCATGATCCGCGCGGACGACCAGGCGTACTCCGTGCCGCCCCAGGTGGTGACGAGGACGATGGAGGTGATGCCGATGGTCAGCAGCGCGGCACCGAGGTAGTCGATGCGCGTCTCGGACCGCTTCTTCGGCAGGTGCAGGACGATGCTGATCGCGGCGAGCGCGACCGCGCCGAGCGGCAGGTTGATGTAGAAGGACCAGCGCCAGCCCCAGTTGTCGGTGATGGTGCCGCCGATCAGCGGACCGCCGATCATCGCCAGCGCCATGATGCCGGCCATCATGCCCTGGTACTTGCCGCGCTCACGGGGCGGGATCAGGTCACCGATGATCGCCATGACACCGACCATGAGACCGCCGGCGCCGAGACCCTGAATGGCCCGGAATCCGATCAGCTCACCCATGTTCTGGGCCATGCCGCTCAGCGCGGAGCCGATCAGGAAGATCACGATCGACGACATGAAGGAGCCCTTGCGGCCGTACATGTCGCCGAGCTTGCCCCAGATCGGGGTGGAGGCCGCGGTGGCGAGGGTGTACGCCGTCACCACCCAGGAAAGGTGTTCGAGTCCGCCGAGCTCACCCACGATGGTCGGCATGGCCGTGCCGACGATCATGTTGTCGAGCATCGCCAGCATCATCGTGAGCATCAGCGCGAGCAGGACCACGCGCACGCTGCGCTGCCGCTTCTCGCCCTCGGCCGGTTTCCCGGTCTGCTCGGCGGCTGGTTCGGCCGCCTTCGTCGTGTCCGCCATCGTTCCCACTCCCCTATGTACCTCTGCCGTCGGACCGGCTACTTACTTGCCGACCGGCAAGCTCATCACATCCGGGAAAATAGCCCTCTAACTAGCCGGGCGTCAAGTAAGTAGGGCTAGTTTTACCTGCCGGTCGACAGGTAAGTTTCCAAGGAGCGCGAGGAAGACGAGGATGGGCGGCACCATGGACGGCATCAAGCGGCAGCGCCGAGGCGACACTCGGCAGCGCATCCAGGACGTAGCCCTCGAACTCTTCTCCGAGCACGGCTACGAGAAGACCTCGCTGCGCGAGATCGCCGAGCACCTGGACGTCACGAAAGCGGCACTCTACTACCACTTCAAGACCAAGGAAGAGATCCTGATCAGCCTCTTCCAGGATCTGACGCGGCCGCTCGACGAGCTGATCGAATGGGGCAGGCAGCAGCCGCACAGCCTGGAGACCAAGCAGGAGGTGCTGCGCCGCTACAGCGAGGCCCTGGGCGGCGCGTCACCGCTCTTCCGCTTCATGCAGGAGAACCAGGCGACGGTACGCGAGCTGAGCATCGGCGAGACCTTCAAGGACCGCATGATCAGCATGCTGGAGATCATCAAGGAGCCCGAGGCGCCGCTGACCGACCAGGTCCGCTGCATCAGCGCGCTCTTCACGATGCACGCCGGAATGTTCGTGCTCAAGGAAGTCGAAGGCGACCCCGAGGACAAGCGCAAGGCTGTCCTGGAGGTCGCGATCGATCTGGTGACACAGGCCCACGGGGGCGGGGCCGCTTAGCGCCGGAGCTCGGCGCCCGTCAGGCGGGTCAGACCTTGACGCCCATGTTGTGGAGGAACGTCACGGGGTTGACGGCCGAACCGTAGTTGGGGGTCGTACGGATCTCGAAGTGCAGGTGCGGGCCGCTGGAGTTACCGGTGTTGCCGGACAGGGCTATGTGCTGACCGGTGGAGACGACCTGACCGATGTGCACGTCGATGCGCGACAGGTGGGCGTACTGCGAGTACGTGCCGTTGGCGTGCTTGATCACGATGGCGTTGCCGTACGCCGGACCGTCACCGGCGCCGTTGCCGCCCGCCTTGACGACGGTGCCGCCGTGGGCGGCCATGACGTTGGTGCCCTGCGGCACGGCGAAGTCCTGGCCGGAGTGCTTGTGGGCCCACATGCCGCCGGCCTGGTTGAAGCTGGCGGACAGGGAGTACTTCGCGACCGGGTCGACCCAGGAGGCGGCCTTCTTCTTCGCCGCGGCCTTCTTCGCGACGGCCGCCTTGGTGACGGCGGCCTTCTTCGCGACGGCGGCCTTGGCCTGAGCGGCGGCCTGGGTGTGAACGGCGTTGGCCGCGGTGACGGTGGCGCTGCTGCTGACGCCCGTTTCGGCGGCGGTCGCGACCCCTGCGCCCAGCACGGCCGAGGCGCCCAGACCGACGGTCAGAACGGCCGCCCGAGTGCGAGCCATGGACGTAAGGGACTTGCGGGACGTGACGCGCTTCGACATGAAAACCTCGTGGAGACGGGGACAAGGGACTGAACAACCACTCCGGCGGACTGCCTGGTGCCGTGTGGGCCATTCATTGGTAACCCGCGCCCCCACCCGCACTCAAACCCCCCATCTACGGTGCGAAGTAGTACTTCATCCCAAAACTTCCCGAACCTTGACACCTCGGACATCCGGCGAGGGATCTTGTCCCTTTGGCCCGTAAAACAGGGTTTAACCCCACTTCAGGCCTGCACATCCCTTGCCAAACGTGCCCATGGCCCACCCGTCGGGGCGGCCTGCCGACAGTCCTCCCCACCCCGGGCCAAAGGTCCTTTTTGTCCGTTTTCGCATATCCACTATTCGCCCTAGTACCGGACAAACCGCCTGTGCGTCATGTCACCGGGGCCCCGCCTCCAGGCCCCCCGGAATGTGACGCGGGCTACGCCGCCTGCCCCTGTTTTCAAGGGCCTTGGGGCGTCGCCGGACCCTTCACGGGCACCCTGCGGCGGTGCTGCGCCGATCGGCTGCCGGAACATACGGTTGTCCTTCCGGCCCAACGCTCTCCGGGGGAACGTCATGGACCCAGTAACCGTCGGCACGCGCCTGGCCTCGAGCGTGGCCGCGCCGCTGGTCAGGAAGCTCTTCGTGGCCGAGGGGCCGGGAGCGGGGCTCGTGGACAAGCCCGTACGGCTCTCGGCGCTCGTCTCCTTCAAGGGCGAGAAACGGGTCGTGGGAGAGAGGGAACTGGCCGGCCTCTCGGCCGCCCTGGTCGGACGGGCCCTGCAGGGCGGGGAGCGCCCTTTCCCCGCCGACGAGGAACAGGCCGTCGTCCATGCCCTCGGCCGGACGCTGCACGCCCTGGGCGACCTCACCATGACGGACGTCCAGGCGGTGGAGCTCGGCCACCGGGCGCTCGCCGTGCGGCTGCGCGCGGCCGCCGGAGACCCCGGACGGGACCTGTCCTTCGACGCGACCCTGTTCTACGAGGGGCTCCTCGACACCGCCTGCCTCCACATCCTGCACTTCTTCACCCAGCGCTCGACGTTTGTCCCCCGCACCCTCGTGGAGCAGAGCCGCAGACAGCGCGAGCTCATCGCCAAGGTGGACGAGCTGATCGCCCGCACCCCCACGACGGGCGGCACCGACCAGGCCTTCGAGCAGCGCTATCTCGCCCATGTCGCCACCCGGCACGGCCACCTCACCATCTACGGCATCGACCTCGTCAACTCCCCGGAACGCTGGCCGCTGGACGCCGCCTACCTCAGCCTCCAGGCCCTGCGCCCCCTGGGGGACGAGGAGACCGCGGCCCCGGAGGGCGTGAGCATCGCCGCCCCCGGCGCCTCGCTGCCGGCCGAACAGGCCCTCGCGGAACAGGACCTCGTCCTCCTGCGCGGCGTGGCTGGCTCCGGCAAGACCACGCTCGTGCAGTGGCTGGCGGTGACCGCGGCGCGCGGGGAGCGGGGCGACCGCGTCCCCTTCGTCCTCCCGCTGCGCACCCTCGTCCGCCGTCCCGACGGCCTGCCCGCCCCCGACGCGTTCCTGTCCGCGGTCCGGATCCCCTTCCACGCGACCCAGCCGGACGGCTGGAGCGACAGAGTGCTCCGCCACGGCCGCGGCCTGCTGCTCGTCGACGGACTCGACGAGATTCCCGAGCGTGACCGCGAACACACCCGCCGCTGGCTGCGCGAGCTCCTCGACGCCTACCCCGGCAACCAGTGGCTCGTCACCTCCCGCCCCTCGGCCGTACGCGAGGACTGGCTCACCCCCGACGGGTTCACCGAACTCGTCCTCTCCCCCATGACCGGCGACGACGTGGCCGCCTTCATCCGCCGCTGGCACGCCGCGGCACGCCTGGACGCCACCGACACGGACCGCCTCGACGGCTACGAGCGTTCCCTCCTCGACGCCGTACGCACCAAACCGGACCTCGGCCGCCTGGCCACCAACCCCCTGATGTGCGGCCTGATCTGCGCGCTGCACCGTGACCGGCGGGGCTATCTGCCGCACGGCAGACAGGAGTTGTACGACGCCGCGCTCTCTATGCTGCTCTCGCGCCGTGACGAGGAGCGCGACATGTTCGTCACCGGAGGCGGTCACGACGGCGTCCACCTCACCGAACTCCCGCAGATCCAGCTTCTGCAACGGCTCGCCTACTGGCTCATCCGCAACAACCGGTCGGAGATGGACCGGGAGCGCGCCGAACGCATCGTCGCCGACGTCCTGCCCTCGCTCCCGGCCGCCGCCGGGCAGGGCGACGCCGCGCGGATCCTGCGCCACCTCGTCGTGCGCAGCGGCCTCCTGCGTGAACCCGCCCCGGGAACCGTGGAGTTCGTCCATCGCACCTTCCAGGACTACCTGGGCGCCAAGGCCGCCGTGGAGGACGGGGACTTCGGACTCCTGGTGCGCAACGCCGGGGAGTCCCAGTGGGCCGACGTGGTCCGGATGGCCGTCGCCCACGCCCGGCCCCGCGAACGGGCCGAACTGCTCGGCTCCATGACCGGCGCCGCGGCACGGCTCGACGGCGCGGCGGCGACCCGTGTACGGCTGCTCGCCCTCGCCTCGCTGGAGCACGCCACGCAGCTCGCGCCCGAGGTGCGGGCCGCCGTGGAGGGCGACGCGGCCACGCTCATCCCGCCGAGGACGTCGACGGAGGCCCGCGCCCTGGCCGAGGCCGGCCCCCTCGTCCTGGAACTGCTGCCCGGACCGGAGGGGCTGACCGACGCCGAGGCCCGGGGCGTGGTCATCACCGCCTCCCTGATCGGCACCGACGCGGCCCTGCCCGTACTAGCGCGCTTCCGTTCCCACCCGGCCCTTGCCGTGCGGGCCCAGCTCACCTGGGCATGGCACCGGTTCGACACCGAGCGTTACGGGTCCGAGGTCATCGCCGCACTGGACCCGGCGGGCCTGTACTTCACCGCGCACTCGGCCGCCCAGCTCGGTGTGCTGCGCGAACTGGGCGGCCGGCCCAGGCTGCAGATCGTCGGGGACATCGGCTCGGCGGAGCTGCGCTCCTGCCTTCCGCCCGACCGGGTGACCCATCTGGCACTGCGGTACAACAGCCGTCTGCGGGAGCTGGACTTCCTGACCGCCCAGCCGCGGCTGGAACAGCTCAGCCTCGACCAGTGCACGGAGGTCGACAGCTTCGCGCCTCTCGGGGAGCTGCCCCTGCGGACACTGTCGATGCTGTCCCACCAGGCACGGACCCCGCCGCCCGACGGTCTGACCGCGCTGACGTCCCTGCGTGAGCTGAACGTGGGGCACCGGCTGGCGGGCCCGTCCCTGAGCGGAGCGCTGCCCCCCGACGCGCCACTGGAGGTCCTCTCCTTCGGACTGGACGTCCTGCGGGAGACCGGGCTGCGGGGGCTGAGCCACTGGCGGTCGCTGCACACCCTGTGGCTGAGCCGGGTGCCCGGGGAGCTCGGCCCGGACGACTGGTCCGAGGCCACGGCGCTGCCGGGCCTCAGGGAGCTGCGGATCCACCGGACCGCCCTGGAATCCTTCGCATCGGCGCCGCCGCTCCCCTCGGTCGAGCACCTGGAGCTGCGGAAACCGGCGGGGAACGAGGACCTCTCCGTGCTGAGAGCCCTGCTGCCGAATCTGCGGACGGTCGATTTCGTCCTCAATTCGGACACCGGCACGGTGCCGGAACGGCTCGCGGATCAGTTGCCGGGCGAACACACGACAACCATCACCCATAACGTTCTGTGACTCCTCCCCGCCGCGTTCCGGGACTCCTCCCGGACGGGGAAAAGGGGCTGCCCCGGGACCGAAGTCCCGGGGCAGCCCCTTTTCAGGCGGACCCGGAGGTCACGCCTCCTTGCTCAGGTTGGGACCGGCACCGCCGGCGGCCTGCTCGATCGGCGGGACGTCGGGGAGCGCCGACTTCTCCTCACCCCGGAAGGTGAAGGCCTTGGTGTCGCCCTCGCCCTCCGTGTCGACGACCACGATGTGGCCGGGACGGAGCTCGCCGAAGAGGATCTTCTCCGAGAGGATGTCCTCGATCTCGCGCTGGATGGTCCGGCGCAGCGGCCGGGCGCCCAGGACGGGGTCGTAGCCCTTCTTCGCGAGGAGCGACTTGGCGGTCGGGCTGAGCTCGATGCCCATGTCCCGGTCCTTCAGACGCTCGTCGACCTTGGCGATCATGAGGTCGACGATCTGGATGATGTCTTCCTCGGTGAGCTGGTGGAAGACCACCGTGTCGTCGACACGGTTCAGGAACTCGGGGCGGAAGTGCTGCTTCAGCTCCTCGTTGACCTTGGCCTTCATCCGGTCGTAGTTCGTCTTGACGTCGCCCACGGCCGCGAAGCCGAGGTTGAAGCCCTTGGAGATGTCCCGGGTGCCGAGGTTGGTCGTCATGATGATGACCGTGTTCTTGAAGTCCACGACCCGGCCCTGGGAGTCGGTCAGACGACCGTCCTCCAGGATCTGCAGCAGCGAGTTGAAGATGTCCGGGTGGGCCTTCTCGACCTCGTCGAAGAGGACGACGGAGAACGGCTTGCGGCGGACCTTCTCGGTGAGCTGGCCACCCTCTTCGTAGCCCACGTAGCCGGGGGGCGAACCGAAGAGACGCGAGACCGTGTGCTTCTCGCTGAACTCCGACATGTCGAGGGAGATCAGCGCGTCCTCGTCGCCGAAGAGGAACTCCGCGAGGGTCTTCGACAGCTCCGTCTTACCGACACCCGAGGGGCCGGCGAAGATGAAGGAACCACCGGGACGCTTCGGGTCCTTCAGACCCGCTCGCGTACGGCGGATCGCCTGCGAGAGCGCCTTGATGGCGTCCTTCTGGCCGATGACCCGCTTGTGGAGCTCGTCCTCCATGCGCAGCAGACGCGAGGACTCCTCCTCGGTCAGCTTGAAGACCGGGATGCCGGTGGCGGTGGCCAGGACCTCGGCGATGAGCTCGCCGTCGACCTCGGCCACGACGTCCATGTCGCCGGCCTTCCACTCCTTCTCGCGCTTGGCCTTCGCCGCCAGGAGCTGCTTCTCCTTGTCGCGGAGGGAAGCCGCCTTCTCGAAGTCCTGGGAGTCGATGGCCGACTCCTTGTCGCGGCGCACACCCGCGATCTTCTCGTCGAACTCGCGGAGGTCCGGCGGCGCGGTCATCCGGCGGATACGCATCCGGGAGCCCGCCTCGTCGATCAGGTCGATCGCCTTGTCGGGCAGGAAGCGGTCCGAGATGTACCGGTCGGCGAGCGTCGCCGCCTGCACCAGGGCCTCGTCGGTGATGGACACACGGTGGTGGGCCTCGTACCGGTCGCGCAGACCCTTGAGGATCTCGATCGTGTGGGGGAGGGAAGGCTCCGCCACCTGGATCGGCTGGAAGCGGCGCTCGAGGGCCGCGTCCTTCTCGAGGTGCTTGCGGTACTCGTCCAGCGTGGTCGCGCCGATGGTCTGGAGCTCACCGCGGGCCAGCATGGGCTTCAGGATCGAAGCGGCGTCGATGGCGCCCTCGGCGGCACCCGCACCGACCAGCGTGTGCAGCTCGTCGATGAACAGGATGATGTCGCCGCGGGTGCGGATCTCCTTGAGGACCTTCTTCAGGCGCTCCTCGAAGTCACCGCGGTAGCGGGAGCCGGCGACCAGCGCGCCGAGGTCGAGGGTGTAGAGGTGCTTGTCCTTGAGGGTCTCGGGCACCTCGCCCTTGACGATGGCCTGGGCGAGGCCCTCGACGACGGCGGTCTTGCCGACGCCGGGCTCGCCGATGAGCACCGGGTTGTTCTTCGTACGGCGGGACAGCACCTGCATGACCCGCTCGATCTCCTTCTCGCGCCCGATGACCGGGTCGAGCTTGGACTCACGAGCGGCCTGGGTGAGGTTCCGGCCGAACTGGTCGAGGACCAGGGACGTGGAGGGAGTGCCCTCGGCAGGACCGCCACTGGCGCCGGCGGTCTCCTTGCCCTGGTAACCGGACAGGAGCTGGATCACCTGCTGCCGCACCCGGTTGAGGTCTGCGCCCAGCTTGACCAGGACCTGGGCGGCGACACCCTCGCCCTCACGGATCAGGCCGAGCAGGATGTGCTCCGTGCCGATGTAGTTGTGGCCCAGCTGAAGGGCCTCGCGGAGCGAGAGCTCCAGGACCTTCTTGGCACGGGGGGTGAAGGGGATGTGCCCGGACGGGGCCTGCTGCCCCTGCCCGATGATCTCCTCCACCTGCTGGCGGACCGCCTCGAGCGAAATCCCGAGGCTCTCCAGGGCCTTAGCGGCGACACCCTCACCCTCGTGGATCAGGCCCAGGAGGATGTGCTCGGTGCCGATGTAGTTGTGGTTGAGCATCCGGGCTTCTTCCTGAGCCAGGACGACAACCCGCCGCGCGCGGTCGGTGAACCTCTCGAACATCGTTAATCGCTCCTCAGAGCGGTCAGGCAGTAAGGGGACGCTCCCCTCCCTGTCCTTCCGCAGCTTAGTCCCGCAAGCGGGGACCGCTCATTCCAACTGCCGACACCGTCCTTGGCCTCCTGACCCCGAACGCCGACATCTGCTCCAACCTGATGGTGCGAGACGATGTTCCCGCAGGCCAGGCAGATACCCTCTCCCGCTGTACGCCGATGGCGAACGTGAGATGCCCGAGCCCTGCGTGTCGCCTCTCCCACTAGGCATGTCTTACCCGTGCGCACGGACAGTCCATGCCGCGCGCACCGGTTCCCTCCGCTACGGGCGAACATCAATGCCCGGCAGAACGCTCCCGCACGCCCCATTTTCAGGAACTCTGCGTGTTCACGGAAATGCCCAGCGTAACTCCGGGGGTCTTCCGGCTGTTGCTTCTTGCATGGTTCCCACCGTCCCTGTCCCCCGTCGGCCGTCCGATCCGGGTGCTCCCGTCGATCCGGTGTGCCAGTGGTACGAGAACGAACTGGGCTGGGCGGCAGTGCCCGGGACGCCGGTACGGCTGGTCACGGGGCTGCGCTTCGATGTCCTGGAGGTGCCGGCGGAGGCGGGATTCCCGGCGCTGCGGCATCTGGGTCCCGCGTCCCCGGTGGCTCTGCACGGGGAGCGGATGCGGCTGCTGGTGGCCGCGGGGAGCGCGGAGGAGCTGCCGGGGCTGCTCGACTGGCTGGAGTGGGGCGCTCTCGCGCTCGACCTCACGGCGGTCGGCGCGGGCGGAAGCGTCGAGGCTCCCCCGCCCACGGCCGGTCCGGAAACGGGGAGTGGCCCACGAGGGGCCGCCCGCTGGCTGCGGCCCCCGGAGCCCGGCCGCGCGGTGGAACCGGCGTTGCCTACGCTGTCGGCGCTGGGCGACGGGGCCGTCTGCGGGGGCGTTGGGGGCGCCCCCGATCTCGTACGGCTCGTGCAGACGATGGCGACACACTGCCACCGCGTAAGGCTGCGGCGAGCGTGCGCTCAGCCGTTGGCCTTCTCGTAGGCCTCGCGAATGGACGCGGGAACACGGCCGCGGTCGTTGACCTCCAGGCCGTTCTCCTTCGCCCAGGCGCGGATCTGCGCGGTGTCCTGGCTGCCGCCGCCGGCAGCGACACGGGCCTTTCCGCGTCCGCCCGAAGCACGGCCTCCGGTACGACGGCCACCCTTGACGTAGGCGTCGAGAAGGCCACGGAGCTTGTCCGCATTGGCGGTCGTGAGATCGATTTCGTACGTCTTGCCGTCCAGCGCGAACGTCACGGTCTCGTCCGCCTCGCCACCGTCGAGGTCGTCGACAAGAAGGACCTGAACCTTCTGTGCCACCGGATTTCCTTTCATCGATAACTTCAGGGCAAGGAGGGCCTCGCGGCGTCCGCCGTTTCGCCGTCCCTTGTTATATGCAGTACTGCAGTACGTCGGAAAGCAAACCGCTTTTGCTGGAAAAACACAAACCCCCGGCAGAGACTCATGGGACTCCGCCCGCACGGAAACATGCGCGTTTCGGACATAGGGAACGTGGGCAACGCACTCCGCCGGAATAGCCGGTCGCGATCACAGATGCAGAAGCATCCGGCTGTTGCCCAAGGTGTTCGGTTTCACTCGTTCGAGACCGAGGAACTCCGCGACGCCCTCGTCATAGGAACGCAGGAGCTCGGCGTAGACATCGGTGTCGACGGGTGTCTCACCGATCTCCACGAAGCCGTGCTTCGCGAAGAAGCCGACTTCGAAGGTCAGACAGAAAACCCGTCGAACACCGAGCCAGCGGGCGGTCTGGAGCAACTTCTCCAGCAACTGATGACCGACGCCCAGGCCCTTGACCGTGGGGTTCACCGCGAGAGTGCGGACTTCCGCGAGGTCTTCCCACATCACGTGGAGGGCGCCGCAGCCGACCACCTCGGCGTTGTCGTCGCGTTCCGCGACCCAGAACTCCTGGATGTCCTCGTAAAGGGTGACGGTGGGTTTGTCGAGCAGGATACGGCGGCGCACGTTCGCGTCGAGGAGTCTGCGTACGGCCGCGACATCGCTGGTCCTGGCCCGCCGGACGGTGACGGCTTTTGCGCTGACTTCGGGATGCTCCGCCGGAAGCTCTGCCGGAACCTCCGCGGGATGCTCTGCTGACATGAGCGGACGCTATCGCCCGGAGGCGTCCCCGTCGGCGGCGGGGTTCTCCCCGGAGGGCTCGGGCGCCGGTGGCCTTTCGGCGGCTTCGGGGGCTCGCGGTTCGGGCCCTTGCACGATGCGTACGGCATCGCTGAGGGCCACGCGCTGTTCCTCGCTCATCATCCCGAAGAAGGCGACGAGAGCGGCTGCCGGGTTGTCGCTCTGCGACCAGGCGTCGTTCATCAGGGCCGCCGAGTAGGCGGCCCGTGTGGAGACCGCCTCATATCGATAGGCCCGGCCTTCCGCCTCGCGGCGCACCCAGCCCTTCTGATGGAGATTGTCCAAAACGGTCATCACCGTGGTGTACGCGATGGACCGTTCCTGTTGAAGGTCTTCCAGGACTTCCCGAACGGTCACCGGGCGGTTCCACTTCCACACCCGCGTCATGACCGTGTCTTCGAGTTCTCCCAATGGGCGAGGCACAGTTCAGAACAATAGTGGGAGATGGCCAACAAAAAGGGCGTACGACTCGAAGGACCTGGGAAGCATCCGAGTCGTACGCCGGTGACGGCACGGTGGCCCGGTGTGCGGCGGGCCCGCGCCGAGGGGGTCCGGGCGGGAGGCGCGCCGGGCCGCCCGGGGCTCAGGCCCCGGCGTCCTTGGGGGCCGAGGCCTGCTGGGCGGCCTCCACGCGCGCGAGGGCGGCGTCGACGACCCCGTCCTCCTTGGCCTTGTTGGCCCCGCCCTGACTCTTCACGATCGTCACGATGAGCCCGATGAAGAACACGGCCATCACTACCGGGGGCACGAGCGCGGAGACGTAGTCCATGCCCCCAGACTAGCCAGGGGGCGCCGTTCTCGGATCGGCCGGGGTCTGCGACGACTCCTAGGGCCTGTCTGACAATTCGCGTCGTCGCCCGAAGGGCGGCCCGGCGGCGTCATGGGGGTCCCCCCTGCTCGAGCGGAGCCGAGAGCTCGGGGGAGCGTGCTCTCGGCGTGCCGGCCCCAGGCCTGCGTACTGGATGCACTCGGGTCTGGGGCCGGTGCGGCGAGTGGGGGTCCCCCCTGCTCGAAGAGCTTGGGGAGCGTGCATGGCGTCGCCGGGCAGACGCGAATTGTCAGACAGGCCCTAGCCCGCCGCGAGTTGCTGCGGCGGTTCGGCCGGAGGGGGGCCCGGCTTGCGCCGGGGCGGGAAGACCTCGCCCGGGGTGGGGATCGGCCGGTCCGGGCGGGGGGAGCGGACCGGCGGCTGGGGCTGCGGTCTCGGCTCGGGCCTCCGGTCGGGCTCCTCGGCGGCTCGGCCGCCGGGGAGGGCCAGCAGACGGGCGCGGGACGCGGGGACCGAGGCGACCGCGCGGCCCGCGAGCCGGGCCCGCACGTCCTGCTCGGCGAGGCCCCGGCAGCGCTCCAGGAGAACCGCCGCGACGGGGTTGCCGCGCAGCGCGCGGAGTGCGGCGAGGTCGTCGGGGTTCGGCCGGTATCCGGAGGCGAGGACCTCCTCCAGGAGGGCCAGATAGCCGGCGGCGGTGCCCGGCAGGGCAGCCCGGTAGCGGGCGAGGTCGGCCAGCAGGAAGGCCCGGAGCCTGGCCCCCTCGTGGGCCGCCTCGTCGAGGGACTCGGCGAGGCGGAGGCAGTCCTGGACGTCCTCGGCCGAGACGGGGCAGGGGTGCAGGGCGAGGGCGAGGGCACGGCGGAGCACACGCAGCTCCTCCGCACCGAACGCCATGCCGCCGTGGGATCCGTAGGGCGTGGGCATGGGGCGACGATACGTGCTAATCAGACAAAATCCGCATAGCGGAAGAAATGTGGCGCGTCCCGCTGTCGCCGGACGCAGGGTGCCGGCCGGGGAGCCGTCCGGGAATCCGGAAGCACGCCGGGCGCCGCCGTGGCCCGCCGCAAGGGAAGCCGAAGAAGCTCCCCGTTCGCAGGGCCCTGAAGGCCCGAAGGGGCCCCGCGAACGCGGAGCCCCTTCGGTACCGGCTGCCCGCCTCGGGCGGGCGGAGGTCACATGCGCGAGACGTTCCGCTCGTACACCAGACGCAGCCCGATCAGCGTCAGCCACGGCTCGTGCTCGTCGATCACCGAGGACTCGCCGAGGACCAACGGAGCCAGTCCGCCGGTCGCGATGACGGTGACGTCCTCGGGGTCGTCGGCGAGCTCGCGCGCCATCCGGTTCACGACCCCGTCGACCTGGCCCGCGAACCCGTAGATGATGCCGGACTGCATCGCCTCGACGGTGTTCTTGCCGATCACCGCGCGCGGCCGGGCCACCTCGATCTTGCGGAGCTGCGCGCCCTTGACGCCGAGCGCCTCGACGGAGATCTCGATGCCGGGGGCGATGACGCCGCCGATGTACTCGCCCCGCGCGCTGACCGCGTCGAAGGTGGTCGCCGTACCGAAGTCGACGACGATCGCCGGTCCCCCGTACAGCTCGACGGCGGCCACGGCGTTGATGATCCGGTCGGCGCCGACCTCCTTGGGGTTGTCCGTGAGGATCGGCACGCCCGTCTTGACGCCGGGTTCGACGAGCACGGCGGGGACATCGCCGTAGTAGCGCCGTGTCACCTCGCGCAGCTCGTGCAGCACGGACGGCACGGTCGCGCAGATCGCGATGCCGTCGATGCCGTCGCCGAGCTCCTCGCCGAGCAGCGGGTGCATGCCCATGAGGCCCTGCAGCAGCACGGCGAGTTCGTCGGCGGTGCGGCGCGCGTCGGTGGAGATGCGCCAGTGCTCGACGATCTCCTCCCCGTCGAAGAGGCCGAGGACCGTGTGGGTGTTGCCTACGTCGATGGTCAGCAGCATGGCCGGGGTTACTCCGCCGCTCGCAGGTCGAGGCCGATGTCGAGGATCGGGGAGGAGTGCGTGAGCGCGCCCACCGCCAGGAAGTCGACGCCCGTCTTCGCGTAGGCCGCGGCGTTGGCGAGGGTGAGCCGGCCGGACGCCTCCAGCAGGGCACGGCCGGCGACGAGGGCGACCGCCTCCTCGCACTCGACCGGCGTGAAGTTGTCCAGCAGGATCAGGTCGGCGCCCGCGTCGACGACGTCACGCAACTGGTGCAGGGTGTCGACCTCGACCTCGACGGGGACCTCCGGGAACATCTCCCGTACGGCCTTGAAGGCCTCGGCCACACCACCGGCGGCGACCACGTGGTTGTCCTTGACCAGCGCCGCGTCGGACAGCGACATGCGGTGGTTGACGCCACCCCCGCAGCGCACCGCGAACTTCTCCAGGGAGCGCAGGCCCGGCGTGGTCTTGCGGGTGTCGCGCACCCGCGTCTCGGTGCCCTCCAGGGCGTCCGCCCACGCGCGCGTGGCGGTCGCGATGCCGGAGAGACGGCACAGGAGGTTGAGGGCGCTGCGTTCGGCCGTCAGCAGGTCGCGGGTGCGCGTGGTGACGCTCAGCAGCTTCTGGCCGGCCTCGACGCCGTCGCCGTCGTCGACGTGCCGCTCGACCTCGAACTCGTCGGTGCAGACCACCGACAGGACGGCCTCGGCGACGCGCAGGCCCGCGACGACTCCCGCGTCCCGGGCCGTGAAGTCGGCGGTGGAGACGGCGTCCTCGGGGATGGTCGCGACCGTCGTCACGTCCACGCCGTGGTCGAGGTCCTCCTGGATCGCCACGTTCGCGATGTCCTCGACCTCCAGGGGGTCGAGTCCGGCGTCGGCCAGGAGCTGGGCGAGAGCGGGATCGAGGCCGCACTCCATGTACGCCTCGTCCATGTCTGCGCCGCAGCCGCAGCCGTCGCCGCAGCCGCCGCTCTCGGCGAGGGGAAGGTCGTGGGTGCTCACTTCGGTCACTGCTCCTGGGGACGGGACGGGGGCGCCGGGTGGGGCTGCCGGGATGTCGGGGGGAAGTCTGCGGTATCGGTGGTGCGGACGGCGAGGGTCCGGTCGGGATTCAGCCGTACGACGATGTGGCGGCGCCACTGGTCGTCGTCGCGGTCGGCGTGATCCTCCCGCCAATGGCAGCCGCGGGTCTCCTCGCGCAGCAGGGCGGCGGCGACCAGGACGCGGGCCACGCACAGCAGGTTGGTGGCCTCCCAGGTGTCCACGCCGGGCTCGGAGGTCTTGCCGTTCTCGTCGAGGGCGTCCCGCGCGTCGGTGTGCAGCCGCTGGAGCTGTGCGGCCGCGTCCGCGAGGGACTCGGCGGAGCGCAGCACACCGGCGCCGACCGTCATGATCCGCTGGATCGCGAAGCGGGTCTCGGGGGCGAGCAGCGGGTGCGCGGGCGTCTCGGGGTGCGGCACCGGCTGGGCCACGCGCGCGTGCGGACCGTCCTCGGCGTGGCTCGCCGCGATGTCGGCGGCGATCCGCTCGGCGTAGACGAGGCCCTCCAGCAGGGAGTTGGAGGCGAGCCGGTTGGCGCCGTGGACGCCCGTGCAGGCGACCTCCCCGCACGCGTACAGGCCGGGGACCGTGGTGCGGCCCCGGGCGTCGGTGCGGACGCCGCCCGAGGCGTAGTGGGCGGCCGGGGCGACCGGGACGGGCTCGGTCACCGGGTCGATGCCGTTGGCGCGGCAGGCGGCGAGGATCGTGGGGAAGCGGTTCTCCCACATGGCGGCGCCGAAGTGCCGGGCGTCGAGGTACATGTGCTCGGCGTCCTGCTCCTGCATGCGGCGCGTGATGCCCTTGGCGACGATGTCCCGGGGCGCCAGTTCGGCCAGCTCGTGCTGTCCCACCATGAAGCGCACGCCGTCGGCGTCGACGAGGTGGGCGCCCTCGCCGCGTACCGCCTCGGAGACCAGCGGCTGCTGGCCCTCCGCGTCGGCTCCGAGGAAGAGCACGGTCGGGTGGAACTGGACGAATTCGAGGTCGGAGACCTCGGCGCCCGCGCGCAGGGCGAGGGCCACGCCGTCGCCCGTGGAGACGGACGGGTTGGTGGTCGCGGAGTACACCTGGCCCATGCCGCCGGTCGCGAGGACCACGGTGGGGGCGTGGACGGCTCCCACGCCGTCGTGCTGGCCCTCTCCCATGACGTGCAGGGTCACACCCGCGGTGCGGCCCTCGGCGTCCGTCAGGAGGTCGAGGACGAGCGCGTTCTCGACCGTGCGCAGACCGCGCGCGCGGACCGCCTCGACGAGGGCCCGGGAGATCTCGGCGCCGGTCGCGTCACCGCCCGCGTGCGCGATGCGGCGGCGGTGGTGGCCGCCCTCGCGGGTGAGTTCGAGGCGGCCCTCGGAGGACTCGTCGAAGTGGGCGCCCGTCGCGATGAGCCGTCGGACGGCGTCCGGGCCCTCGGTGACGAGGATGCGCACGGCCTCCTCGTCGCACAGGCCCGCGCCCGCGACCAGGGTGTCGTCGAGGTGCTGCTCGGGGGTGTCGCCCTCGCCGAGAGCGGCGGCGATGCCGCCCTGCGCCCAGCGGGTGGAGCCGTCGTCCAGGCGGGCCTTGGTGACCACGACGGTCCGCAGCCCCGCGGCCTCGCAGCGCAGCGCGGCGGTGAGCCCGGCCACGCCGGAGCCGACGACCACGACGTCCGCGGTCAGGGCCCAGCCCGGGGCGGGCGCGTGCAGGCGTATGCCGGTGCCAGTGGCGGTCTCTGAACCTGTGCCTTTGCCGGTCACGAGGCGGCTCCGAAGGTGAGGGGAATGTTGTCGATCAGTCGGGTCGTCCCGACCCGGGCGGCGACGGCGAGGACCGCCTCGCCGGTGAAGTCGTCCGGGATCTCCGTGAAGTCGTCCGGGTCGACGAGAGCGAGATAGTCCAGGACCAGCGGCGGCCGCAGGCGGGCCGCCTCGTCGAGGACCAGCCGGGCGGCCGAGCGGACGCCGCCGGGCCAGCCGGGGACGGCCTTGGCGACGGCGTGCGCGTCGGCCGCGGCCCGGGACTCGCCCAGGGCGCTGAGGGCCTCGGCGCGCTCGCGCGTGGCGGGCACCTCCAGGGCCCGCGCGCGCAGCGCCTCCTGGGCGGCGTGCCGGTCACGGCCGGCGAACAGGGCCTGCGAGAGGGCGAGCGCGGTGCGCCGCTCCTCGGCCGAGAGGTAGCGGTTGCGGCTGGAGAGGGCGAGCCCGTCCTCCTCGCGCACAGTGGGGACGGCGGTGATCTCCACACCGAAGTTCAGGTCGCGTGCCATGCGCCGGATCAGGGCGAGCTGCTGGGCGTCCTTCTGGCCGAACAGGGCCACGTCCGGCCGGGTCAGGTGCAGCAGTTTGGCGACGACGGTGAGCATGCCGTCGAAGTGGCCGGGCCGCACGGAGCCCTCCAGGCGTTCGCCCATCGGTCCCGCGGAGATCCGGACCTGGGGTTCGCCGCCGGGGTAGACCTCGTCGGCGGAAGGGGCGAACACGACGTCCGCGCCCGCCTGTTCGGCGATCTTCAGGTCGGCGTCGAGGGTGCGCGGGTAGCGGTCGAGGTCCTCGCCCCGGCCGAACTGGAGGGGGTTCACGAACACGGTGACGACCACCTCGCCCGCCTCTCCGGCGATCTCGCGGGCGGCGCGGATCAGGGTGGCGTGGCCCTCGTGGAGGGCGCCCATGGTCATCACGACGGCTCTGCGGCCGGTCCGGGTCCGCGCGGACAGTTCGCCGGCGGTGCGCAGCAGGGCGGTGGTCATCGGGTGTCTCCCTCGGTCCCCTGGGTCGCGTCCGTCCCGGCGGCGAGTACTCCCAGGAGGTCCTCGGCGAGTTCCGGCTTGAGCAGTCCGTGGGCGAGCGCGCGATCGGCGGTCGCGCGGGCCATCGCGAGATAGCCGGCCACGGTCCCGGGGGCGTGCCGGCGCAGTTCGGCGACGTGCGCCGCGACCGTGCCCGCGTCCCCGCGCGCGACGGGTCCGGTCAGGGCCGCGTCGCCCGACCTGAGCGCGTTGTCCAGGGCGGCGCCGAGGAGGGGGCCGAGCATGCGGTCCGGGGCCTCGACACCGGCGGTGCGCAGCAGTTCCATCGACTCGGCGACGAGGGTCACCAGGTGGTTGGCGCCGAGCGCGAGGGCCGCGTGGTAGAGCGGCCGGGACTCCTCGGCGATCCACTCGGGCTCGCCGCCCATCTCGATCACGAGGGCTTCGGCGGCCAGCCGGAGCTGGTCGGGGGCGGTGACGCCGAAGGAGCATCCGGCGAGCCGCTGGACGTCCACCGCGGTGCCCGTGAACGTCATCGCGGGATGCAGGGCGAGCGGCAGGGCGCCCGCCCTGAGAGCCGGGTCGAGCACGCGCGCGCCGTACCGTCCGGAGGTGTGCACCAGGAGCTGTCCCGGGCGGACGGCGCCCGTGTCGGCGAGTCCTTCGACGAGCCCGGGGAGCGCGTCGTCGGGAACGGTCAGCAGGACGAGGTCGGCGCGCTCCAGGACCTCGGCCGGGGACACCAGCGGGACGTCGGGCAGGAGCTGCGCGGCACGCCGCCTGGAGGCGTCGGAGACGCCGGAGACGGCCACCGGGCGGTGTCCGGCGAGCTGGAGCGCGGCGGCGAGCGCGGGTCCGACACGGCCGGCGCCGACGACACCGACGGTCAGCCGCGCGGGGCGGTCCTTGGGCTCTGGCTGGGGATACGTACTCACGCGACGGCGGCCTTCCGTTCCAGTCCGCTCGGGGTACCGGACGATTTCTCGTCATGTTAACGCGATTGGTCCGGGGGGAGTCCGGCCGTCCACAGGCTGTGGGTTTCCGCACGCCGCGACGCCGGTGGGGCCCATGGCCGGGTGAACGGGATTTCCACAGGTCACCGGCGTGCGGAATTCGAGGTGACCGGCCGGGCCCGCCCGGGACATGATCCTGGGATGAGCGATACGGCGGCACGAAGCGGTACGGACCCCGCGGAGCGGGGCGAGGCGGAGCCCGCGGGACAGGGCGGGGAGGGGACGGCGGGGCTGTCTCCCGAGGAGCGGTTCGAGCGGCGCAGGGTGGCCTGGAAGGCGGCCGGGCGGGTGCTGTGGCAGCCCGGCTACCAGTCGTCGCTCCGCGAGCGCCTGGCCTGGCTGAACGAGGGCGCCGGTGACGTGTGCGACCTCGACGAACGGGTCGACATGTACGGCGGCGGCCTCGTCGAGACCCTGGAGGAGCGGGTCGCCGAACTGCTGGGCACGGAGGCGGCGGTCTTCTTCCCGACCGGGACCATGGCCCAGCAGGTCGTCCTGCGCTGCTGGGCGGGCCGGACCGGCGACGCGACCGTGGCCCTGCACGGGCTCAGTCACCCCGAAGTCCATGAACGGCAGGCGTTCAGCCAGGTCAGCGGCCTGCGTCCGGTGCGTCTGACGAACGAGCCCCGGCTGCCGACCGCCGAGGAGGTGCGGGACTTCCCCGAGCCGTTCGGCGCGCTGCTGCTGGAGCTGCCGCTCCGGGACGCCGGTTTCGTCCTGCCCACCTGGGAGGAGCTCACCGAGGTCGTCGAGGCGGCCCGGGAGCGGGACGCGGTGGTGCACATCGACGGGGCTCGGCTGTGGGAGTGCGCCCCGCACTTCGGCCGCCCCCTGGAGGAGATCGCCGGCCTCGCGGACAGCGTGTACGTCTCCTTCTACAAGTCGCTCGGCGGGTTCGGCGGTGCCGCCGTCGCGGGGCCGAAGACCCTCGTGGACGAGGCGAAGACCTGGCGGCACCGGTACGGCGGCATGATCATCCATCAGTTCCCGACCGTCCTGTCGGCGCTGATCGGCCTGGAGCGGGAGCTGCCCAGGCTGCCGGAGTACGTCGCCCACGCGCGCGTGGTGGCCGGCGCCCTGCGCGAGGGCTTCACGGAGGCGGGGGTCCCCTGGGTCCGTGTCCACCCGGAGGAGCCGCACACCCACCAGTTCCAGGTCTGGCTGCCGTACGACCCCGACGTCCTCGGGGACGCGGCGCTGCGGCAGGTCGAGGAGACGAGCACGGGCCTGTTCGCCCAGGGCTGGAACCGGGGCGGCCCGGGACTCGCGTACACCGAGGTCACCGTGGCCGAACCGGCTCTGGAGTGGACGGCGGACGATGTGAAGGCGGCGGTCCGTACGTTCGTGGAGAGACTGCCGGACCGGGACGCCACATAGTCCGGGGGCGTGCACGCCCCCTCGTGGGACGGGGCCCGCGCGGCCCCTCGTAGGACGGAAGCGCCAGCGGTCACGGCGCGGCTCCGGGGTGGCCGGGCGGGGCGGGTCTCAGCGGAGCGGCCGGCCGTGCCCGCCGTGCAGCCACCGGCCCAGGGCTCCGCGCAGGCGGCCACGGGCCGGATGTCCGGCCATGACGGCCCGGAACCGCCGGTAGTCGCGCACCTCCCGCGCGGTCTCCCAGTCGTGGCTGCCGGGTGCCGGAGGAGCGGCCTCCCCGTGCTGCGAGGACCGGTAGCTGTCCAGGATGTACTGCTGGGTGATGCTCATGGCCGACCGCCTCTCGGGAGAGGGATGGGATCCGAAGGACCCGCGAGAACCGCCCCGGTCGTCCCAGGCTGCGCCTGATCACAGCGGCTGTCGCTCCGATTGACGGCCGTCGTCAATCGACGGCGGCCGCTGTCGAGTGACGACGGCCGCTGTCGGTGGCGGGGTGCACCATGGGGGCATGAGCGTGCACATCGACATCGGCGGCCTGCGGCCGGAGCGGGTCGCCGTCGTGCCGTCGCCGCTGGCCGAGCTGGGGATGGCGCTGCACGCGCTGGCGGAACCGGGGCACCACCCCGGGCTGCAGGGCTGGACGACGGGAGTGACCGCCGGACTCGACGCCCATCTCGCGGACCGGATGTGCGAGGCGGACTTCCTGTGGCGTACGACGTTCTCGGACCTGTTCCTGCCGTGCGCGGGCATCCCGGGCGGGGCCTCGGTGCCGGGCGGGACGCTGGCCGAGGACCTCGACCTGCTGGACAAGCTCACCGACGAGCAGTTCGTGGACGCGGCCCTGGAGTTCACCTGCGCGCTGGCGTACGGCACCGAGGGGCCGCACGCCCTCTCCGACCCCGAGGTGCGGCGCCGCGCCGTGGATCTGGCCGCCTCGCGGGGGCCGCAGCAGACCCGGTTCACCGAGCGGCTGCTGGTGGACCCGCCGGGCGTGCGGGCCTGGCTGCGGCAGTTCCTGGAGGACTGCGACGAGGCCTTCTTCGCGGAGACCTGGGCCCGGCTGCGCCACCCGCTGGCCGCGGAGGCCCGTCACAAGACGGATCTGCTGCGGCACAAGGGACTGTCCGAGGCACTGGCCTCCGTCGCCTCCGCCCTGTCCCTGGACGAGGCGGCGCGGATGATCACCGTCGACAAGCTGACCGAGGGGAACACGACGGTCACGGCGGACGGCGGTCTGCTGCTCGTGCCCACCAGCCTCGGCCGCCCGCACCTGATGGTGCTGCACCGCTATCAGTGGCAGCCGGTGCTGCACTACCCGGTCAGCTCCCCCGAGCTCGCCGCCCCGCCCTCCGTCGAGCAGCTCACCCTGCGGATGGCCGCCCTGTCGCACCCGGTCCGGATGCGTATCTGCCGCCATCTGGCCCGCAGCGCGTACACCACCGGCGAGCTCGCCCAGGTGCACGGCATGACCGCGCCGGAGATATCCCGGCACCTGAGCGTGCTCAAGAAGGCGGGGCTGATCACCACGCGGCGGCGCGGACGCTATGTGCTGCACCAGCTCGACGTCGGCGTGGTGGCCCGGCTGGGCAGCGATTTCCTGGAGGGGATCCTGCGCTGAGGGCCCGGTTCCGGTCCGGTGGTGGGTCGGGGCCGTGCCGGTGCATCAGCCCGTCGCCGTTGGACGGAGAGGTGAGCGTCGGTGGCGACGGGCATCGATGTACCGGCACG
>NZ_JBSFZS010000061.1:0-13780 GCF_053600395.1 Streptomyces sp. NPDC005070
GTGCCGGTACATCGATGCCCGTCGCCACCGACGCTCACATCTCCGTCCAACGGCGACGGGCTGATGCACCGGCACGGCCCCGACCCACCCACCGGCCCGGAACCGGAGAAGCCGCGCGGTACCTTCAAGCCGCGACCCGGCGCAGCATTCGCGGTCGCGTCAGGCGAGAGGGAGAGTGAACCCGTGAGTAAGTTCGTGCGGCCGGCTGCCGAGGGTGCGGACCCGTTCGGCACGGCCCGCCTGCGCCGCGGAGTACTGGACGCCTGGGCGGCCAGCCCGGCCAGGTTCCGCGAGGACGCCAACGCCGAGGAGGACCTCGTCCTCGGCGGGTACCGCGACCGCCTCGTCGTGGAACTTGCCCAGAACGCCGCCGACGCCTCGGCCCGTGCCGGCACCCCCGGCCGCCTGCGCCTCACGCTCCGCGACGGCGTCCTGGTCGCGGCCAACACCGGCGCCCCCCTCGACGCGGTCGGCGTCGAGTCCCTCGCCACCCTCAGGGCCTCCGCGAAGCGGGACGCCCACGACACGACGGCCGTGGGCCGCTTCGGCGTCGGCTTCGCCGCGGTCCTCGCCGTCACCGACGAGCCCGCCGTCGTGGGCCGGCACGGCGGCGTCCGCTGGGCGCTCGCCGAGGCCCGCGACCTCGCCGCCGGCACCGCCGCGGACAACCCCGGCCTCGGCGACGAGATCCGCCGGCGGGACGGTCACGTACCGCTGCTGAGGCTGCCGTTCGCGGCCGAGGGCACCGCGCCGGACCCGTACGACACCGCCGTGATCCTCCCGCTGCGCGACACCGCCGCGGAGGACCTCGCCGAGCGCCTCCTGCGGAACATCGACGACGCCCTCCTGCTGGCCCTCCCCGGCCTGGAGGAAGTGGTCGTGGAGATCGGCGACGCCGAGGTCCGCACCCTGCGCCGGACCGCCGCCGAACATGGTGCCGTCATCGACGACACCCGCGACGGCACCACCCGCTACCGCACGTCCGCGGCGCACGGCCCCCTCGACACCGCCCTGCTCGCCGACCGCCCGGTCGAGGAGCGCCTGCGTCCGCACTGGTCCGTGACCTGGGCCGTCCCCGTGGACACCGAGGGAGCCCCGGGCCGCCCGAGGACCAGCCCCGTCGTGCACGCGCCGACGCCGAGCGACGAAGCCCTCGGCGTGCCCGCGCTCCTCATCGCCTCCTTCCCGCTCGACACCACCCGGCGCCACGCCGCCCCCGGCCCGCTGACGGACTTCCTGGTCGAGCGCGCGGCGGACGCGTACGCCGAACTCCTCGCCGCCTGGCGGCCGGTGGACACCGGGATCATCGACCTGGTGCCCGGCCCGCTCGGCAAGGGCGGGCTCGACGGAGCGCTGCGCCAGGCGATCCTGGACCGGCTGCCGCGCACCGCGTTCCTGCCGCCCGCCGCCCCGCCGGCCCGGCTGCCGGCCGTCGACACCCCCGAGGACTGGCCCGGGAGCAGTCCCGCGGAGGCCCCCGCCGTCCTGCGGCCGCGCGACGCCGAGGTGGTGGAGGGCGCGGGCGCCGAGACTGTCCGGGTGCTCGCCGAGGTGCTGACCGGCCTGCTGCCCGCCGGGCTCGAACGGCGGGTGGAGCTGCGCACGCTGGGCGTCGCGCGGGTCCCGCTCATCGAGGCCGTGGACCGGCTGGCCGGCCTGGAGAAGGACCCGGAGTGGTGGCACCGCCTGTACGACAGCCTCGCCGGGGTCGACCCGGACCGGCTGTCGGGCCTGCCGGTGCCGCTGGCCGACGGCCGTACGACGATCGGCCCCCGCCAGATCCTGCTGCCCACCCCCGAGGGGTCCCTGGTGGCCCCCGGGACGCTCGCCAGGCTCGGCCTCAAGGTCGCGCACCCCGACGCGGCCCACCCCCTCCTGGAGAAGCTGGGCGCGCTGCCGGCCTCGCCCCGCGCGGTGCTCACGACGCCGCAGGTGCGGGCCGCGGTGGCCGCCTCGCTCGACGACGAGGGCGGCGCGTGGGACGAGGACACCCTGGACGCGGAGGAGCTCGCGGACACCGTCCTCGCGCTGGTCCGTGACGCCGCGCTCGAACCCGGCGACGAGCCCTGGCTGGGCGCGCTCGCCCTGCCGGACGACGAGGGTGAACTCGTGCCCGCCGGTGAACTCGTGCTGCCCGGCAGCCCGTTCGCGCGGATCATGCGCGAGGACGAACTCGCCTCCGTCGACGCCGAGCTCGCCGACCGCTGGGGCGAGCAGCCCCTCGCGGCCTGCGGCGTGCTCGCCGGGTTCGCCCTGGTCCGCGCCACCGACCTCGTGCTCGACCCGGACGAACTGGAGCCGCGCGAGGGGGACTTCGCCGAGCCCGACGACGCGGGTCTGCTGGACGCGGTGGACGTGTGGTGCGAGGACGTCCTGGACCGGCTGCCCGACTCGCCGGTGCCGCCCGTCGCGACCGAGATCGTGGCCGTACGGGATCTGGACCTGGTGGACGACGACCGGTGGCCGCAGGCCTTGGCGCTTCTCGCCCAGCCGCCGCTGCGGGACGCGATCATCCAGCAGGTGCGCGTCCTGCTCCCGGACGGCACGCACGAGATCGTCCGGCCGTACACGGCGTGGTGGCTGCGCGGACATCCGGTGCTCGACGGGCGCCGGCCGGCCGGTCTGCTGGCCGCCGGCGGCGATCCGCTGCTGCGCGGCCTGTACGACGAGGCCGACGCGACCGGCTTCGACGACGAGCAGGTCCTGCGGGCGCTCGGTGTCCGTACCTCCGTGGCCGCCCTGCTCGACGAGCCGGGCGGCGCGGCCGAACTGCTGGACCGGCTCTCGGAACCCGACCGTCCGGTCTCTGGAGCCCAACTGCACGGCCTGTACAGCGCGTTGGCCGATCTCGACCCCGAGCGGGTGACGCTGCCGGACGAGCTGCGGGCGGTCGTGAACGGCGAGGTGCGGGTCGTGGACGCGGCCGACGCGGTGGTCGTGGACTCCCCGGATCTGCTGGCTTTCACCGACGGGATGCCGCTGCTGCCGGTGCCTCCGGCGCGGGCCGCCGAGCTCGCCGAGCTGTTCCAGGTGCGCCGGCTCAGCGAGTCCGTCACCGGCGAGGTGACCTCCGAGGGCACCGAGCACGACGTACCGGAGTCCGTACGGGTCCTGCTGGGCCCCGCGACCCCCGCCTCGTACGTGGAGCACGAGGAGCTCGTGGTCGACGGCACCGAAATCGACTGGCGCCGCACCCGGGACGGGGTCCTGCACGCCTCCACCTTGGAGGGTGTCGCCGCCGGACTCGCCTGGGCGGCGGGCCAGTGGCCGCGCCGCTTCGAGGTCGCCGCGCTGCTGGAGGACCCGTCCCGCACGGAGGAGCTGGCCCGGGACCGCTGGTTCGACTGACCGGTCCCCCGGCATTGCGCACGGCGGGTTTCGCCCGGTCCCGGAATTCCGGGACCGGGCCTTTCTCCGTGCTTCACCATCGCCAGGTCATGTGCACCTAAAAACTGCGATTCCCTCACCCCGCCCGTACAACCAGTCCCACCCCTCACTAATCTCACTCCTTGAGTCAACAGACTCACCGATCACTTGGGTCCCGTGCAGACGACGAGCCGTGAGGAACGACCACCGCCGGGACCCCTCTCCACCTGGGGAATCCCATGCGTATACGAGCCACCGTGGCCGCCGTGACCGGCGCCCTGGCCCTTTCCGCTTTCGCCGTGCCGGCCGCGCAGGCCGCAGGCAACCCGCTGGCCGACGTGACCGTCTCCAACGTCGTGATCAACAGTGGCAAGAACATCGTGGTCGGCGCTTCCGCGCAGGTCACGGTCAGCGCGACCTACACCGTGACGCACCCCGCGAGCCTCAGCGCGAGCTCCTTCATGAGCGGTCCGCTGCTCTACCGCGGTACCTCGATCACCGCGCCGAGCGAAGCGCTCATCGGCGGCGACGACCCCGGTACCTGCACCGCCTCCTCCTCCACCGTGCTCAAGTGCACGGCCAAGATCCAGTTCCGTCCGGCCGCCACCGGCGACTACGACGACCTGGCCAACTCCCAGGCCGGGAGCTGGAAGGTCGGTGCGGTCGCCCTTGACGACAGCGGGCACACCAAGTGGCAGAACGACCTCGGCGCGACGAAGGTCCAGCGTCTGTCGAAGCTGACGGCCAACGCCGCGCCGGAGCCGGTCAAGAAGGGCAAGACCATCACGGTCACCGGCGCCCTGACCCGCGCGAACTGGGACAACCACAAGTACCAGGGCTACACGGGCCAGTCGGTGAAGCTGCAGTTCCGCAAGGCGGGCAGCAGCACCTACACCACGGTCAAGACGGTCACCACGGACAGCTCCGGCAACCTGAAGGCGACCACGACGGCCACCGCCGACGGGTACTTCCGCTACAGCTTCGCGGGCACCACGACCACCCCGGCCGTCAGCGCCACGGGTGACTACATCGACGTGCAGTAACACCGGAACACCCGGCAGTACCTGAACACCCGATGCCACCAGGAATCCCCGGCCCCAGGGCCGGGGATTTCCGTTTGTCCCGATCCCCGTTTGTCCCGATCCCCGTACGGACCGCACAAAGATTTTGTTTCTCGTGCAACCATTCGAGCACCCCAGCGATCTTTCCCAACGAGTCATCAGACTCCGCCATCACTTGGGCCCCTGTGACCACGAGCCGTGAGGAACGACCACGACCGGGCCCTGTCTCCACTGGGGGATCGCATGCGCATACGTGCCACCGTGGCCGCCGTCTCCGGCGCCCTGGCTCTCTCCGCCCTCGTCGCGCCCGGCGCCCACGCCGCCGGCTCCGCCGACCACCACGCGGACATCGCCAAGGTGCGGGAAGCCGCCCGCGCCGCCTCGGGCAAGGCCGCGTACACCGGATCCACGGGCGACACCACGGGCACGCCCTACGCCCTTGACCTCTCCTTCTCCAACGTGAAGGTCAACAACGGCAAGCCGATCGTGGCCGGCATCTCCAAGCAGGTCACCGTCCCGGTCACCTTCGGCATCAAGCACGGCGCCGACGTCGACATCACCGCCGACGACTTCTTCCTGGACGTCGAGCTCTACCGCGGCTCCTACGACGCACCGGTCGGCATCCTGGTCGGCGACGACTTCCCGTCCTGCTCCGTCACCTCGGCGACCACCGCCACCTGCAAGAGCACCATCGACATCTACCCGGGCGACGAACTGGTCAACGCCGACGCCACCACGTGGAAGGCCCTCGGCCTCGCCGTCGCCTTCAACGGCGAGGACCCGAGCGACGACAACGCCGATCTGAGCAAGGTCGGCTACATCGACCAGGACGGGCTCACCACCAGCAAGCTCCAGCGCTACTCCAAGCTGACGGTCAACGCCTCGCCCGAGCCGGTGAAGAAGGGCAGGACCGTCACGGTCACCGGCAAGCTCACCCGCGCCAACTGGGAACTCCACGACTACTACGGCTACACGGGCCAGTCGGTGAAGCTGCAGTTCCGCAAGAAGAACAGCAGCACGTACACCACCGTCAAGACCATCAAGACGGACAGCCACGGCAACCTGAAGACGACCACGACGGCCACCGTCGACGGCTACTTCCGCTACAGCTTCGCGGGCACCGCGACCACCCCGGCCGTCAACGCCGCGGGCGACTACGTCGACGTGCGGTAGCCCACGAGCCGGGCTCGGCCCTGAGCCGGCCAAGGATCCCCCGCCCTCGGGCCGGGGATCCTTGGCCGTCCATAAGAGACGTACAAAGATTTCATCTCCCGTACAACCATCCGCGCGCCCGAGTGATCTTCTCTTCCGAGTCAACAGACTCCACCATCACGTGGGCCCCGTGTGAAGACGAGCCGTAAGGAACGACCACCTTCGGGGCCCCTTCTCCACTTGGGGATTGCATGCGCATACGTGCCACTGTGGCCGCCGTCTCCGGCGCCCTGGCTCTCTCCGCCTTCGTCGTGCCGGGCGCCCACGCCGCCGACTCCTCCGCGTACCGCACCGACGTCGCCAAGGTGCGGGAGGCCGCCCACGCCGCCTCCGGCAAGGCCGCGTACACCGGTTCGACCGGCGCTGTCGACGGCGTTCCGTACGACCTTGACGCCAGCTTCTCCAACATCAAGGTCAACGGCGGCAAGGCCATCACCGTCGGCATCAGCAACCACGTGACTGTCCCGGTCACGTACACCCTGAACCACGGGGCTGACGTCGACATCACCGCCGACGACTTCCTGAACGGCCCCTACCTCTACAAGGGCTCGTTCGACACGCCGGACAACATGCTCTTCGGCAACAACCCGGGGACCTGCACCGCCACCTCGGCGACGGCCGCCTCCTGCAAGGCGGTCATCGACATCTACCCGGCCGAGGGAGAGCTGCTCAACTCGGACGCGGGCGCCTGGAAGGCCGCCGGCCTGGCCATCGCGTACAACGGCGAGGACCCCAGCAGCGAGGACATGGACCTGAGCAAGGTCGGAGTCGCGGACCAGGGCGGTTTCACCTCCCCCAACGTGCAGCGCTACTCCAAGCTGACCGTCAACGCCGCGCCGGAGCCCGTGAAGAAGGGCAAGACCGTCACGGTCACCGGCAAGCTCTCCCGCGCCAACTGGGAGGACAACCTCTACCACGGCTACACCGGCCAGTCGGTGCAGCTCCAGTTCCGCAAGAAGAGCAGCAGCACCTACACCACGCTCAAGACGGTCAAGTCGGACAGCTCCGGCAACCTGAAGACGACCACGACGGCCACCGTCGACGGTTACTACCGCTACAGCTTCGCAGGCACCTCGACCACCCCGGCCGTCAACGCCGCGGGTGACTACGTCGACGTGCGGTAGTCGATGACGTAGCCCTACGCGGGAACGCGGCGGTCGACCCATCTCCACAGGAACTCCAGGACGGCCGCCGCTGTCACCGAGATCAGCACCGCGATCCACGGCATCATCGTGCCGACCAGCTTCAGCGCGAAGAAGTGCTGGAGCCCCGGCACCACGAGCACGAGCAGGAACGCCCCGCCCATCGAGGCGACGAGGCAGATCCGCCACCAGGTGTAGGGCCGGGCGATGATCGCGAGCACCCACATCGAGACCAGGAACAGCGTCAGCGTCGCGGCGCTCGTCTCCGCCTCCAGCGAACCCTCTCCCGTGTAGTAGTGGCGCGCGATCAGGTACATCGTGAAGGTCGCCGCTCCCGCGACCACGCCGCCCGGGATCGAGTACCGCATCACCCGCCGTACGAAGTGCGGCTGGGCGCGCTCCTTGTTGGGGGCGAGGGCGAGGAAGAAGGCCGGGACGCCGATCGTGAGGGTGGACAGCAGGGTCAGATGACGCGGCAGGAAGGGGTACTCCACCTGCCAGCACACCACCAGCACGGCCAGCAGCACCGAGTAGACCGTCTTGACCAGGAACAGCGTCGCGACCCGGGTGATGTTCCCGATGACCCGGCGGCCCTCCCCGACCACCGAGGGCAGGGTCGAGAAGCTGTTGTTCAGCAGCACGATCTGGGCCACCGCGCGGGTCGCCTCGGACCCCGAGCCCATGCTCACCCCGATGTCGGCGTCCTTCAGGGCCAGGACGTCGTTCACGCCGTCGCCTGTCATCGCCACCGTGTGCCCGCCGGCCTGCAGGGCGCCGACCATGTCCCGCTTCTGCGCCGGGGTGACCCGCCCGAAGACCGTGCCCTTCTCCAGGGACTTGGCCATCTCCTCGCGCTCGTCCGGCAGCCGGCGCGCGTCCACGACCTCGCCGGTGAGTCCCAGCTTTCCGGCGACCGCTCCCACCGACACCGCGTTGTCGCCGGAGATGACCTTGGCCTTGACGTCCTGCTCGGCGAAATAGCGCAGGGTGTCGGCCGCGTCAGGACGCAGCCGCTGCTCCAGCACGATCAGTGCGGCGGGCCGGGCGGCCTCCGCGACAGCGGGGTCGTCGAGGTCCTTGGTGGTCCGCGCGAGCAGCAGCACCCGCAGGCCCGCCTCGTTGAGCCGCTCGGTCTCGGCGAGAGCCGCGTCCCCGGCCTCCAGCAGGACGTCGGGGGCGCCGAGCAGCCAGGCACTCGACTCGCCGTTGCCCTCGCTGAAGCCGGCGCCGCTGTACTTGCGGGCGGAGGAAAAGGGCAGGGACTGGGTGCAGCGCCACTCCTCGCTGTCCGGGTAGGCGGCGATGATCGCCTGGAGGGAGGCGTTCGGCCGCGGATCCGAGTCGCCGAGTGCGCCGAGGACCTTGCGCAGATACGGCTCGTCGGTGCCTCCGAGCGGCCGTAGCTCGGTGACATCCATGCCGCCCTCGGTGAGGGTGCCCGTCTTGTCGAGGCAGACGGTGTCGATGCGGGCGAGGCCCTCGATGGCGGGAAGTTCCTGGACGAGGCACTGTTTTCGGCCGAGGCGGATGACGCCGATCGCGAAGGCGACGGAGGTGAGCAGCACCAGGCCCTCCGGGACCATCGGCACGATCCCGCCGACGGTCCGCGCGACGGAGTCCTTGAAGCCGTGCTGCTTGACGACGAGCTGGCTGATGATCAGGCCGATGGCGGTCGGGATCATCATCCACGTCACGTACTTGAGGATCGTGGAGATACCGCTGCGCAGCTCGGAGTGGACGAGCGTGAACCGCGAGGCCTCCTCCGCGAGCTGCGCCGCGTACGCCTCCCGGCCCACCTTCGTCGCCGTGAAGGCGCCGCTGCCGGCGACGACGAAGCTGCCGGACATCACCGGGTCGCCGGCGTGCTTGACCACGGGATCGGCCTCGCCGGTGAGCAGCGACTCGTCGATCTCCAGCCCGTCGGCCTCCGCGCAGGTGCCGTCGACGGCGACCTTGTCGCCCGGCCCGATCTCGATGAGGTCCCCGAGCACGATCTGCGACGAGCGCACCTCGGCGGCGACGCCGTCCCTGCGGACGGTGGGTTTCACCTCGCCGATCACCGCGAGCGAGTCCAGCGTCTTCTTGGCGCGCCACTCCTGGATGATGCCGATCCCGGTGTTGGCGATGATCACGTAGCCGAACAGGCTGTCCTGGAACGGCGCCACGAACAGCATGACCAGCCAGAGCACGCCGATGATCGCGTTGAAGCGGGTGAACACGTTCGCCCGGACGATCTCGCCCACGGAGCGGCTGCTGCGTACCGGGACGTCGTTCACCTCGCCGCGCGCGACCCGCTCGGCCACCTCGGCGGCCGACAACCCCTCGGCCCGCCGGGAAGCGGGTATGGGTACGGGGTGAACGGGATCCAGTCCGGCGCCCGCGTCGGTGTGGGTCATGCCTTCGACGGTACGTGCGGATATGCGGCTTCACCCGCCGAGTGAGCCAAAGTTCCGACCTGGGGAGGACCGGGAGCGGCGGGTCGTGCTGCCGTGGGTGGAGAAAGTCCCCTACTCCGTCACGGGGGCGGCGGGGGAGCCGCCCGCCTGAGCGCGCTTGATCGCGGCGTCACGCTTGCGGACGTACCAGATGCCGATCAGCCCGAGGCCCGCGCCGGCCAGGCAGGTCCACAGCCACCACAGGTGTCCGTGGTCGTCGAACCAGCCGTAGAACGGGAGCTGCACCAGGAAGAGGACGAACCAGAGGATCGTGCCGCCTGTGATGGTGGCGACGACGGGGCCCTCCAGGGGCTCCGGCGCCTCGTGCTTGGGGGTCCACTTCGCCATGTGCACAGCTTACGAGGGCCGGCGACCGGTTGTGTTCGCACCCCGTCTCCCTTGTGCCACACGGGTCTACGCGCGGAGATAGCGATTTCTGACTCATATGTTCATACTGAAACGGTCCGAGTCTGGCCAGTTGTATTCGTAGAAAACACCAACAGCGACCTGGGGGAACCTGCTGGTGTACGACCACTGACCAGGCTCGATCACGTCCCGTCCCCCTGCACGTTTGAGGACCCGCATGTCCACCTCGGCCGCCACCAAGGCCCCCGCCCCGCAGGAGCCGGAGTCCCGGCCCGCGCAGAGCGCTCTCGACCGCTTCTTCAAGATCTCCGAGCGGGGCTCCAGCCTTCCGCGCGAGATCCGCGGCGGTTTCGCCACCTTCTTCGCGATGGCCTACATCATCGTGCTGAACCCGATCATTCTGGGCAGCGCGAAGGACATGTACGGGCACCACCTCGACAACGGTCAGCTCGTGACCGCGACCGCGCTGACCGCGGCCTTCACCACGCTCCTCATGGGCGTCATCGGCAACGTGCCGATCGCGCTGGCCGCCGGCCTCGGCGTGAACACGGTCGTCGCCCTCCAGCTCGCGCCCCGGATGTCCTGGCCGGACGCCATGGGCATGGTGGTCCTCGCGGGCTTCATCGTGATGCTCCTGGTCGCCACCGGTCTGCGCGAGCGCGTCATGAACGCGGTGCCGCTCGGCCTGCGCAAGGGCATCGCGATCGGCATCGGCCTGTTCATCATGCTGATCGGCCTGGTCGACTCCGGCTTCGTCACCCGCATCCCGGACATCGCCCAGACGACCGTCCCGCTCCAGCTCGGCACCGACGGCCACCTGCACGGCTGGCCCGTCCTGATCTTCATCCTCGGCACGCTGCTCACCCTCGCGCTGATCGTGCGCAAGGTGCCCGGCGCCATCCTCATCTCGATCGTCACCATGACGGTCGCCGCGGTGATCATCAACTCCGTGACCACCATCCCGTCCTGGGGTCTGACCACCCCGAAGTGGCCCGGCAACCCGGTCGCCAGCCCGGACTTCGGCCTGATCGGCCAGTTCAGCCTGTTCGGCGGCTTCGGCAAGGTCGGCGTGCTGACCGGCATCCTCTTCGTCTTCACCGTGCTGCTGTCGTGCTTCTTCGACGCGATGGGCACGATCATGGGCATCAGCGACGAGGCCAAGCTGACGGACGCGCAGGGCAACATGCCCGGCATCAACAAGGTCCTCTTCGTCGACGGCATCGCCGTCGCCGCGGGCGGCGCCTCCTCCTCCTCGGCCACCACGTGCTTCGTGGAGTCCACGGCCGGCGTCGGCGAGGGTGCCCGCACGGGCTTCGCGAACGTGGTCACCGGCGCGCTGTTCGCCGTCGCCCTCTTCCTGACCCCGGTCGCCACGATGGTCCCGTCCCAGGCGGCCACCCCCGCGCTGATCGCGGTCGGCTTCCTGATCATGTCCCACTCGGTCAAGGAGATCGACTGGGCGGACTACACGATCGCCATCCCGGCCTTCGTGACGATGATGATGATGCCGTTCACCTACTCGATCACGAACGGCATCGGGATGGGCTTCATCACCTTCGTCGTGCTGCGCCTGGCGGCGGGCCGGGGTCGGGACATCCCGGCCGCCATGTACGTCGTGTCGGCGGTGTTCACCTTCTACTACCTCATGCCGGCCCTCGGCCTGACCTGAGCGGCATCGGCGGCCCAGGCCGCGCGGGGTCTCACGTGACCCCGTAGAACTTCTCCGTCTCCTCGACGGCGGTCTGGAACCGCTCGTCGAAGTCGTCGCGAATGAGCGTCCGGACCACATAGTCCTGGACGCTCATTCCGCGTTTCGCGGCATGGTCGCGGAGCCGGTCGAGCAGCTCCCCGTCGATACGCAGGCTGAGCACGCTGGTCCCCATGAAGTCGAGGGTCGCCGCTTCCCGACCGGATACGGGTCACTTTCCGGAGCGATCTCACTCATATGAGTGATCCCCGCGGCGGATGGCGCGTTTCACAGGTGCCCAGTTGTTCTTTAGCGAGGGTAATGAGTTAAGCTAAAGAACATGCCTGACCTCACCCATGGCGACGACGAGGCCGCCGTGAACGCCTTGCGCTCCGCAGTGATGCGGTTGTCGCGTCGACTCAAGCATCAGCGGGTCGACGAGTCGCTGAGCCCCACCGAGATGTCGGTGCTCGGCACCCTCGCCCGTTGCGGCAGCGCCACGCCGGGCGAGCTCGCCCGCAAGGAACATGTGCAGCCGCCGTCGATGACCCGCATCGTCGCGCTGCTCGAAGCCAAGGGGCTGGTCAGGCTGGAGCCGCACCCCGAGGACCGGCGCCAGAAGGTGGTGACGCAGACCGACAAGGCCGAGGCGATGCTCGAGGAGAGCCGCCGTCGGCGGAACGCGTTCCTGGCCGGACTGGTCGAGGCCCTCGACGAGGACGAATGGGCCAAGCTCCGCGAAGCCGCTCCCGTCCTGGAGAAGCTCGCGCACATCTGACCGACGGCGGCCCTCTTTCGCTCCCCGATCCAGAACCGAGATCACTGATCCCGGTCCGGATCACTGGTCACGAATCGGATCGCTGATCTCGGCCCGGATCGCTGATCTCGGCCCGGATCACTGGTCACTGGCCGGGTCACCGGTCACGACTCGGATCACCGGTCTCGATCTGGATCGCCGATCTCGGTTCGGATCACTGATCTCGGAGCAACGGAGGGTCCGTCCTTCCCCGCAAGCGCCGACGCCCCCCACGACGCCGACGTCCTCGATCGCACTGGAGGCGAGCCCTTTTGAGTACGGGACCCGGAGCACACTCCGCCCCCGCACCAGCCACCCACGACTCCCCGGCCACCCGCGACTCCCCCCGCTCCTCCTCGATGTTCAGCTCGCTGAAGATCCGGAACTACCGCCTGTTCTTCCTGGGCCAGGTCGTCTCCAACACCGGCACCTGGATGCAGCGCATCGCCCAGGACTGGCTGGTGCTCAGCCTCACCGGCTCCTCCGCCGCGGTCGGTATCACCACCGCGCTCCAGTTCCTGCCGATGCTGCTCTTCGGCCTGTACGGCGGTGTTCTCGTCGACCGCCTCCCCAAGCGGCCCACACTCCTGGTGACGCAGACGGCGATGGCCCTCACCGGCCTCGCGCTCGCCTTCCTCACCCTCTCCGGACACGTCCAGGTCTGGCACGTCTATCTCGCCGCGTTCGCCGTCGGTATGGCCACCGTCGTCGACAACCCGGCACGCCAGTCCTTCGTCTCCGAGATGGTCGGCCCCGGCCGGCTCCAGAACGCGGTCAGCCTGAACTCGGCCAACTTCCAGTCCGCCCGGCTGGTCGGACCCGCCGTCGCGGGCCTGCTGATCACCGGCGTGGGCACCGGCTGGGCCTTCCTGCTCAACGGCCTGTCGTTCGTGGCCCCGCTGGCGAGTCTGCTGCTGATGCGGTCCCGCGACCTGCACGTCGTCGAGCGGGCGCCGCGCGCCAAGGGCCAGCTCCGCGAAGGCCTCCGCTATGTCGCAGGGCGCCCCGAACTGATCTGGCCGATCGTCCTCGTCGGCTTCATCGGCACCTTCGGCTTCAACTTCCCCGTCTGGCTGTCGGCGTACGCGGACGACATCTTCGACTCGGGTGCCGGGGCCTACAGCCTCTTCAACACGCTCATCGCACTGGGTTCGCTGGGCGGAGCGCTGCTCGCGGCGCGGCGCGGCACGGCCCGGCTGCGCGTGCTGATCGCGGCCGCGGTGGCCTTCGGCGCGCTGGAGGTGGTGGCCGCCATGGCTCCCACGCTCTGGCTGTTCTCGCTCCTGATGGTCCCGATCGGCATCTTCGGGCTGACGGTGAACGTCACCGCGAACACCTCCGTCCAGATGGCCACCGACCCGGCCATGCGCGGCCGGGTCATGGCGCTGTTCATGATGGTCTTCGTGGGCGGCTCACCGCTCGGCGCGCCGCTGATCGGCTGGGTCACCGACGTCTACGGCCCCCGTGTGAGCTTCGCGCTCGGCGGACTGGTCGCGATGGCCTCGGCGACGGCGATCGGTCTGGTCCTGGCCCGCCTCGGCGGGCTGCGGGTCTCCCTCGGATGGCATCACGGCCGCCCCCGGATCCGCTTCGTCCCGCGTGTGCGGAGCGAGGAGCAGCTCGCCACGGCGGTGTGACCCGACCGATGTGCGACCCCACCGCCGGGTGACCAGGCGGCTCGGAGGCGGCAGGCCCGCGCGAAGCGGCCGGCCGCC